>MKVH01000001.1 GCA_001899175.1 Candidatus Kapaibacterium thiocyanatum
TGGTTCGCAGCGATCGATCAAGGTGAACCTGAATGCACCGACGCCGCACCGTGCGGCGTTCTACCTTGGTGACGGCTCGCACGACATCGAGCTCCGGAACCTGATCATCGGCAACGCGCCGACGGCCACGGCGAGCTATGCGACGTCGCTGCCGACGGTGAGCTTCATCAACGGCACGTTCGTCTTCCAGACGGACGTCCGCAACGTCGCGGGCGTGCCGACGACCTACAGCGCCGGTATCGTCAGCCGCGCCAAGCTCCCCGAAGGGGAAGAAGGGAACAACACGGAGCGTTTCGACACGGTTCGAAACGACCGCAACGTCTACGCGGGCAACGAGATCAGCGGCTTCGGCTACGGGATCGTGACGCTGGGCATCGGCCCGGCGATCAAGGCGGGTGTGAACGAATACCGTCCGTACTACAACCAGGCGACGGTGATCGAGAAGAACCTGATCACGAACGTCCGCCGTGCGGGGATCTTCGTGGGCTTCGAAGATGGCGCGCGGGTCTCCGGCAACCGTATCTACGGTGTCGGTACGGCGGCCACGGGGGGCAGCGGCGTGGACGCCAGCGGCATCCTGGCCGGCGGCGAGACCCGCTACCATACGGTGAACCTGCTGGTGGACGGCAACGAGATCAGCGGCGTGCGCGGTGACACGTGGACGCGCGGTATTACGGTGGAACAGTGCCGGAACATCTTCCCGTCGGTGGGTGCCGCCGGCTCGAACGTGACGTTTCCGCAGTCGGCGGAAGGCACGACGATCCGCAACAACGTGATCTGGGGTCTGGCGCGCGGCAGCGCCGGCACGCACATGGGTGGTATCCACCTTCTGACGCAGCGGAACACGTCGCTGGGCGGCGTCTCGGCCCTTCTGGTGCCGGCGCTGAACAACGGCAGCTACTTCACGCGCGGTGACATGGTCGTCGGTAACACGGTGGTCATGGACAACGACAACGTGGCGGGCACGGGTGCGGTGGCCGGTATCGGCGTGCAGCACGGCAATGCCACGGTGGTGAAGAACAACGCCATCATCATGCGCGGCGCGGCACAGACGTCGTCGTTCACGCACTCGGCCCTGCTGTACGAGGGAGTGACGCTGAACAACACGACGGATCCGATGGGTGTCGTCAGCGACCGGAACGCCTATCAGCTGAGCGCCTCGGCGGCCCTTGCCCGCCACATCGAGATCACGTCGCAGAGCGAGATCATCGGCACGGGCGCGCAGGACGAGTTCATGACGCTGTCGCAGTGGCGTGCCTGGACGGGCCGCGACGTGAACAGCGTGGTGGGGAACATCTACGACGACTACGTCTATCAGGGCGTGGCTCCGAACCAGAAGCTCCGCATCCGTACGAATCCGACGCCGATCGGTTCTCTTCTGAGCAACCGTGCGGAGAAGGTCGCGGGCCTCGTGCAGGACATCGACGGCACGCTGCGCGGTGCGACGGGTCAGCTCTACGACATCGGTGCGGTGGAATTCGACGGCCGTCAGTACGTGAGCGATCTGGAAGTGATGGACATCTCGCGTCCCGGTGCGTACCGGTCGACGAACGGTGCGACGTCGGATGCGGAATACATCATGACGACGGCACCGGTGGACGTGGTGGGTCTGATCCGGAACAACGGAGCGATCACGCAGAACAATGCGAAGGTGCGCGTACGGGTGTTCCTGGAGACGGCAGCGTCGAACAACGGCCAGCTGGCGGTCCCGCAGTACAATGCGGCGGCGGTGGTGGACCGTACGGTCTCGATCTCCCTTGGCAGCGGTCATGAAGACGACGTGGCCTTCGGGATCCCGCAGTTCACGCCGCAGACGTACAGCCAGCTGACGGGCTACGTGGTTCCGTCCAGGCTGGGTGCGATGTCGGCGAATGCGACACCGCGGTACCGTCTGGAGGTGAGTGTGCAGACGGACGAATACAATGCCAACAACGTCCGGACGAAGGACGTGCGGTTCTACATCCAGCGTGCGGGTACGCGTATCCTGGTGTCCTCGCGCGGGGTGAACGAGAACGTGTACGCCGGTACGCCGACGGCGAACCAGATCGTCGGCCGCCTGAATGCCGATACGCTGGTGGCGGGCCTGGGCCGCCTTGGCTTCTACAACAGCCCGTCGACGAACCAGATGATGTACGACGTGTTCGACCGTGCGAACTGGGAACAGCGTGCGGTGGACTACCGGATGTACCGTACGGTGTTCGTGAGCGCGGATACGGCACGTCTGACGCGCTACGAGCGTGACGATCTGAGGCGGTACCTGGCGGCCGGTACGTCGCGTGAGAAGAAGAACCTTGCCGTGGCCTCGCAGGAGCTTCCGCGGAAGCATGTGGGGATGGACGTGCTGAACGACGAAGGCTTCGTGCATACGGTGCTGCGGGCGCAGACGGTGGTTCCGGGTAATCCGGTTCCGTCACTGACGACGTACAACGGTCGCCGTGTGCGGGGCGAGTCGATCGCCCGCAACAGCATCGAGACGATCGTGCGTACGGGCTTCGCCGGTGACCTGGAGCCG
>MKVH01000002.1:300000-375615 GCA_001899175.1 Candidatus Kapaibacterium thiocyanatum
TCAGCAACAAGATCACGTCCATGCTGCTCACGCAGATCGCCGAGAATTCGGAACTCTACGACGTCTTCCGCGATCTGTTCGATGCTCAGGGCAGTGAGCTCTATCTCAAACCGTCGGGCGACTACGTGCTGCCCGGCAGGGAGGTGAATTTCGCCACGGTCGTAGCTGCCGCAGGACGCCGCGGTGAGATCGCCGTCGGGGTCAAGCGATACGTCGGTGACAAGGCCCAGGTGCGGGTCAACATCCCCAAATCGGAATGCCTGACGTTCCGGCCCGGCGATATGATCATCGTTCTGGCCGAGGACTGAACCGGCCGTTCTTCCGTATTTTCGACGGCATTTTCCGTCATTACCGATCGAACGACATGTCCGCCGTCAGAACTCATCTTCTCGCCTTCGTCATCATCGTGATCACCCTCGTGTCCGGATGCTCCAAGGACGACTTCCGGGGCACCAGGCCCGACGAGACGCAGAACGCTCTCACCGTTTCCCAGGCCGTCGATCCCGTGAACTATGGGCGTACGATCCGTGTGAGGGGAGCCATCGACGCCATCTGCCAGGAGGAAGGCTGCTGGATGGTCATTTCCGACGGCTCGAAGAAGTTGCGCATTTCGTTCAAGGACGAGGCCTTCACCGTTCCCATGAAGCTGCAGGGCCAGGTTCTGGTGGAAGGTACCGTCAAGGAGGAACTGCTCGCCGAGGACGTGGCCAAGGCCATCGGTCCGACGATAGGGAAGTCCGACGCCGAGATCGCCGCAATGAGCGGTGACCAGCGCATTCCCCTCATGACCGCCACGGGCGTGCTGTTCGACATCCAGTGAAACTTCGACGATGAGCCCCCGTATCGCCAGCGTCTCGACGACGCATCTCGATACGGGGGCATTCAGGGACGACATGATCAAACTGCCGGACGATCCATCGACACAACGCTCAGTAGCGACGACACTGATCATTTCCGGCGTCGTCCTCATGCTCGTGCGCATGGTGCTTGTCCTGTTCTGGAGCGTCATCGGCGGTCATCCCGTCGCCTCGAACATCTGGATCGAGATCGCCCTCGCACTCATGAGCGATCTCGTGCTGGCCTGCATCGTCGGCGTCAGCGTCATCTATTTCGGCCGACGTGCGAACAACGAAATGTCGTACGAGACCATCGCCGGTGCCATCACCACCTATGCCGTTTCTGCGCTCGCACTGCTGCTCGTGGCCGCACTCCTGCCACCCGACATCGAGGCTGGCAGACCGATCGGCGTCGTCGACCTCATCATGTCGAACGTCATCGCGCTCGGGACCTTCACGATCTCCATAGGTTTCGCTGGCTTCCTGACCCAGGTATTGCTGGCACGACGTCATGCCAAGACGCGTATGCTGCTGCTGGTGCAGTTCTTCCTGTTGCTCTGCATCTGGCTCTGCGAGGCACTGGATTCGTACAGCAGCTTCTTCGGCATCCTGGGATTCCTCCTGACCGTCGTCGGCGCCATCGTGATGCTGATCAACATCCGCCGCCTTAACTGGGTCGCGGGCATCACCATGGACAAGAAGATCCGTCTGCTGTGGCTGACGGCATGTGGAGCTTTCGCGGCCCTCATCCTGTCGCTGACCCATTCGTTCGGAGAAGAGGCTGCCGTGACGGAATCGGCGCAACTCTTCATCCGCAGTGGAGCCGTCCTGCCCTATACGATCAACTTCTTCGGCTTCGTATTCTTCGTCCGCCTGCTCTTCGCCATCGTGGCATCACTGCCCAACAGCGGAATCGTGGATCGCCGTTCCAACGAAGTCGAATCCCTGGCCTATCTCACGCGTCTCATGGCCGAAACGGCCGACGTGGAGCAACTGCTGACGTCAGTGACGCAGTTCGCCCTTCGCGTATGCCGTGCCCACGGTGCGTGGTGCGAGACCTACGAGGACGATGGGGAAGTCCGCGTGATCGCGGCCCAGCTCGTCCATCCCGACTACGTACGCGCGCTCCATTCGAACCGTCAGTTGCACCGTCTGCTGCAGACGTCCGAGCGGCCCGTGCTCATCGAATCCGTCGCCGACCATCTTCCCGAAGCAGATCGTTCCCTCGCGGTGCGCTCCCTGATCGCCGTTCCGCTCGTATCGAACCATCACCGTACCGGTACGCTCGTCATGTTCAGCACGGTCGAGTTCGGATTCGAGGCCGACGATCTGCGCCTCCTCACGGCATTCGGCGATACGATCAGTATCGCCCTCGATCAGGCCCGTCTCATGGAGGCGGCCATCGAGAAGGAACGGCTGCAGAAGGAGTTCGACGTGGCCCAGCGTATCCAGTCCTCCCTCCTGCCCGTCACGGCGCCGTCGATCGACCGGTTCGCCGTCGACGCGATCACCATTCCGGCTACGGAGGTCGGCGGGGACTACTTCGACTACGTGCGCTTCGCCAACGGCAGTACCGGAGTCCTCATCGCCGACGTGTCAGGCAAGGGTATTCCGGCCGCCCTCTACATGGCCACGCTCAAGGGAGCCGTGCTTGCCGAGATGCGGTATGCGACGGGTCCGGCCGACCTGCTGCGTCGCATCAATGCTGCCCTGTTCGGCTCGATGGAACGTCAGATGTACATCACCATGGCCTGCATCTCGTATCATCCCGATTCGCGTTCGCTACGTGTGGCACGGGCCGGACATACCCCGGTCCTCGTCCGTACGGGCGAGGACGTCCACGTCCTCACGCCGCGGGGCGTGGCCATCGGCATCGTTGGGCCCGTCATGTTCGATGCGGCTCTCGTGGAAGAAGCGTTGATGGTTTCGGACGGGGACATCTGCCTGCTGACGACGGACGGCGTGAACGAACGTCGCAACGAACGTCTGGCCGAGATCAGCCTGGATCCCGTCGTCGAACTCATCCGTGCCCAGTGCGACAGCACGGCCTCCGATATCGTGAGGGCCACGCTGGAACTGCTGGAACGGCATGCCGACGGCGCGGAACAGCACGACGATCTCACCATCGTCGCCATCCGTTTCGGAGGGGCGAGTGAAACCAGAACGCATCAGGAACGTATTGAGGTCGTTACCGGAGTATCAGCATGAGCCAGAAATCATTTTCCTCTTCAGCAACCAAACGGGAACGCGGTACCTGCGTGATCGAACTTGCAGGCTATCTCGATGCCCATACGGCCACGGAGCTGGAAAACATGATGCAGTCGGTGATCAACGGCGGCTGCCGTCGCCTTGTCATCGACTTCTCCGATCTCGAATACATCAGCAGCGCCGGTCTGGGCGTCTTCATGGTCTTCATCGAAAGCGTCCGTTCCGATGGCGGAGACATCAAGCTCGCCGCCATGAAGCCGAAGGTCTTCACGGTCTTCGATCTCCTCGGCTTCCCGGTCCTGTTCGAAATCCACGCAACCGTCGACGAGGCCATCGCGGCCTTTCCGCAAGAAGCATGAGCAGGGCAGCACAACATCGCGATACACTTCGCGTCGCCGCGACCACGGAAAACCTCCATGTCGTGCGTGACTTCGTACGCCTGCGCATCGGCGAGCTCGGCTTCTCCGATTTCGAGGAGAACGGCATCATCCTTGCCGTCGACGAGGCTTGCTCCAATCTCATCCGTCACGCCTATCACAACGATCCGTCGCAGACCATCGAAATCGCCGTGACGATCAGGCAGGACTCCGTATCCGTGAATATTGCCGATACGGCCGAAGCCTTCGACCCGTGCCATGCGCCATTGCCGGACATGACCGACTATCTCGAGGAGCGCCGCCACGGCGGTCTAGGCATCCTGATCATGACGCGCGTCATGGACGATATCGCCTACGTTCCGGCCGGCGAAAGCTGCCACCAAAACATGTTGATCCTTACGAAGCGTCGCACTGCGTAATTTTGAGGGATATGAAGTATCTCCTCATGCTCGGCGGCGTGGGCCTCGGCCTTCTTCTGGGGTTCATGCCCTCAATCTCGCGTCCCAAACCGATGTGGTGGCGCATCCTGACCATCGCAGCGGTGACGCTGACCGTCCTGTTCTCCCTGCTGCCGCCCATCGGAGGTACCCTTACCGACGTCATGATGGCCTCGCGTGCCGATTCCACAAAGGCGGTGCCGTTCTATGCCGTCGTCGAGGACGAAGTCGCCCCGAAGGAAGGTGGCGCAGCGCCCGACATCATGCTGCGTGACGCACGCGACAGCCGTATTTCCGCCGTCCTGAGCGCCGATGCTTCCACCGTGGCGGCATTGCGTGCGAACAAGGGCAGGAGCGTGATCGTCAACGTACGACGTGGAGCCAATGACGTCCAGCTCGTGGCTGCACCCACCAATACCATCGTCGCCGTCGAACCGGCCATCACCCTGCCCTACATCATGGGCCTGGAGGAACGTGCACGGATCATCTTCTTCCACGTACCGATGTCGTGGACGGCTGTCGTGGCCTATCTGATCGCCATGATCTTCGGCATCCGCTACCTCAGGAGCCGCGATCTCGCCCACGATGCCGCCTCGGCCGCAGCGGCCGGCGTAGGAACCCTCTATTGCATCCTGGCGACGATCACCGGTGCCGTATGGGCCAAGTTCAACTGGGGCTCGTTCTGGAACTGGGACCCCCGCGAGACATCGATCTTCGTCCTGCTCCTGATCTACTTCGCCTACTTCCTCCTGCGTACGTCGATAGACGATGATGAGCGTCGTGCACGTCTTAGCAGTGTCTACGGCATCGTGGCCTTCGTCACGGTACCGTTCTTCATCTTCATCCTGCCTCGGCTGCTGCCGGGCCTGCATCCGGGAAGTTCGGACGATACCACGGCCGGCCCGCTGCTGAGCCCCAAGTCCGAGGCGATCAACCCGACGAAACAGGTGGTGTTCGCCTTGTCGCTCATGGCATTCACCCTCATCTATTTCTGGCTCATGAACCTGCGTCTGCGTGCTACGAACCTCGAACGCACGATGGAGCAGCAACGTCTGGAGAACGTATGATCGACTTTCTGACGAACAATCCTGCCTACGTCGTTCTTACCGCCGCGCTTCTGATATGGTCGGGCATCGCATGGTACATCATGCGTGTGGACCGGAAGCTCGGCCAACTCGAAGCCACCGCAAAGTCCGAGAAGGGACGATCATGAAACCACGCTATATCATCGCCGCCCTCATTGCCGTTGCCCTCCTCGCCGTCGGATACATGGCCCTCGATTCGAGTGCCATCGAATACGCCGACGTCGACAAGGCCGAACGTATGGGCAAAACCGTCCAGGTCGTCGGTACCTGGGTCAAGGAAGAAGGCATGTCCTACGACAACGTCTCGAACATCTTCCGCTTCACGATGAAGGACGAGCACGGCCGCCGCATTCCCGTGGAGCTGGCCGGGCCCAAGCCGAACAACTTCGAGATCGCCGTGAGCGTCGTGGTCAAGGGCCGTGTCGAGAACGGAACCTTCATGGCCTCGAACGTCCTCACCAAGTGTCCTTCCAAGTACGAAGGACAGCCTGCCGAATCGATGAAGGCTTCATGATGTTGCGTCGCATCATCATCATCGTCGCAGTCCTGACCATTCCCGTCGTCATCTACATCGCAGCCCAGTACGGACGTCTTACGGAAACGACGTTCGCAGGCGCCATCACGGCGACGTCGACGGGTGGGGAAGGCGATCAGGCTCCGAAGGTCATCATCGTCACCACCATCGACAACCCGGATGCGGGCGATGGCTACATGACCGGCCATGACGGTTCGGGACGTGCCTTCCGCATCCAGTACACGGGCTCGGTTCCCGAGCAGCCTTTCTCGAAGGGCACGACAGTACGATTCGTCGGCCACGTCCACGGTGCCGACGACGGATATTTCCATGCTACACAGGTATACGGCAAATGATCGGACAACTGCTCATTCACGCCCTGTTCGGGCTCACGGTGGTAACGACCATCATGTATGCGCTGGCATACTTCCGCCGTAATCCTTCCCTTGCGGGTGCGGCACGGCAGATGTTCGGCCTCATCGCCATCTGTCTCGTCGCCTGTGCGTCGATGCTCGTCGTGAACATCATCCAGCACCGGTTCGACTATACCTACGTCTACAGCTATTCGTCGACGGAACTGCCGCTTCATCTGCTGATCGCGAGCTTCTACTCTGGACAGGAGGGGAGCTTCCTGCTGTGGACGATGCTCGTGAGCATTATCGGCGTCGTCCTGCTGCCATATGCGCGGAAACAGGATTATGAAGCTCCGATGATGATGTTCTACGGACTCATCCTGTGCTTCCTGACGTTGCTGCTCGTGGCCAAGAATCCGTTCGCCTATTACTACGAGACCTTCGCCGCGCAGGGGATATCGGTAGCCGACGTACCGAACAATGGCCGCGGCCTCAATCCGCTGCTGCATAATGCATGGATCACGATCCATCCGCCCATCCTCTTCACGGGTTTCGCTGCCATGAGCGTAAGCTTCGTCTTTGCCATGGCCGGATTGATCAAACGTGACTATCATCGGTGGATCACGGTGGCATTGCCGTGGACGCTTCTCGCGACGGCCGTGCTCGGCTTCGGCATCATGCTCGGTGGGTTCTGGGCCTACGAAACGCTCGGCTGGGGCGGTTTCTGGGGATGGGATCCCGTGGAGAATTCGTCGCTGATCCCGTGGCTCGTGAGCGTGGCTCTCGTGCATACGATGCTCGTGCAGAAGCGTACACGAGGCCTCGTCAAGACCAACATGATCCTTGCGGTCCTGGCCTTCGTCATGGTGCTGTATTCCACGTTCCTCACGCGGAGCGGTATCCTCGGCGACACGTCGGTGCACTCCTTCGTCGATCCGGGCAAGTTCGCCTTCTGGATCCTGCTGGCCTTCATGCTCACGTTCACCGTCATCGGTCTGTGGCTGGTTCTCTCGCGCCGGTCGGACATGAACGTACGGCGCGAGGACTTCTCGCCTCGTACGCGGGAATTCATGTTGTCCATCGGTGCGGCCCTCGTGATGGCCAGTGCGGTCTTCGTGACCATCGGTACGTCGTGGCCCGTCATCATGGAAGTGATCGGTCAGCCGAAGGTCGCCGTCTCGGTCGACTTCTACAACAAGGTCCACATCATTCTCGTACCGGCCATTCTCATCGTCAATGCGCTGTCGTTGCTGCTGCAATGGCGGAGCACGCCCGGAAGCCTCTTCCGCCGTCGTGTGCTGACGTCCGGTGTCGTGGCCATTGCCGCCACGGCCGTTGCCGCGATCCTGGGAATCCGCGACGTCGTGTCGCTCGTCCTGATGGTATCGGCATGGTTCGCCCTCGTGGTCAACGCACAGATGGGATGGAACTTCGCGCAGCGCTCGCCGGCCATGCTGGGAGCCTACGTATCCCACCTCGGAATCGCCCTGCTGATCTTCGGCGTCATCACGACGGCGAACTATACGGAGGCGCATCACGCGATGCTGCCGCAGAACGTGCCGACGAAGGTGGGCGATTTCACGCTGACGTATCTCGGTTCGCGTGAGATCGACACGACCTTCAAGGACCGCAGGAAAATGGAGTATCTCGTTCGCATCGAACGCGACGGAGCGAAGGCCATGGTGGCGCCCGTTCTGTACTGGAGCGACTTCAACAAGCGTCAGTCACCCTTCCTCGAGCCCGGTATCCGATGGGGTCTGATGAACGACCTCTATGTGTCTCCGAAGGCCGAACCCTACATGGACGGCATCTCCGAAGCCGTGACGATACAGCGCAGCGGTACGATCCGCGTACCGGTGGATACGACGCGTACGCTGACCCTGGAGCGGTTCACGATGCCGATGGAAGAAGGTTCCGCCCAGGACGGACGCATGCAGATGGCGGCGATGCTGGTGGCGACCGATGCCGGTGGCCATCGTGATACCATCAAGGCGCTGACGAGGATCACGATGGGTGAGAACGGTCCGGGCTTCGATCCCGTATGGGCATCCATTCCCGGTACGACGATCGGCGTGGGCCTGGTACGTATCGAACGCAACAATGCCGATCCGTCGAAATCCCTCGGCGACCTGGTCTTCCGCGACATCTCCAAGGATGCGCGCGAGGTGTTCACCGTGGAATTCTCCGTCAAGCCTTTCATCAGCCTCGTATGGTTCGGCGTGATCACGATGGTGGCAGGCTTCGCCTTCTCCATCGTGCGTTATCTACGTCTGAGCAAACAGCAGGGTGCGCTCGCCGGCACCGACCTCACGCCACGTGCCGACGGCAAGGTCTCCGAGTCCGAGCATGCCGATACGAACGCGGAGCAGACGTAACGTCGGCAGCCCCACGGATGCCGTCATCCGTCGAACCTGCCTGTTCTTGCCCTCGATCAGTTCCAGTTCGAGCCAGTCCACGGGAACGTTCTTCCGCTCGCGGATCGGCGGTATGCGCTCGTGTACCGTCGGTGCAGGATGCAATCTCCGTGCCCGGCATGGGCGGGTACGATAGTCTCCGATCATGACTCCACGACGAAGTGCGGCAAGTGCCTCGTCCGAGATCGTGCCCTCGACCTGCGACCAGTAGGTACGCCAGTGTGCCTGCGATGGATCGAGCAGGCGCGAAGTCAATCCCTTCTCGTCGCCGAGCAGCAACATCCCCTCACTGTCCGCATCCAGGCGTCCGACAGGATAGACACCGGCAGGGAAGTCGAACGCAGCCAGCGTTCCGTAGGTGCTGCCGGGTTCCGGTGTGAATTGCGAGAGAATGCCGAAGGGTTTGTTGAAGAGAAGAAGCATCGCGCAAGATACCGCACAGGAGCGATGGAGTCTGCTCCACCTGACATCGTCAACGCATGAAGCCCGGAACGACCTCGCTCACGCGTCCGTCACTCACGCGCAGCCAGTACGGTCCGGAAGGTATGGTCTGCGGATCGTATACGGCCGGCAGTCCTTTCACGAGCGATAGCCTCGTCCCATGGATGACACGGCCCAGGAGATCGACGACGTCCATCGTGACCGTCACGTTCCTGTCCGCATGCAGCATCACGGCCGCACGGCCGTCGTTGCCCGTCACGTATTCCATACGAAGCGAGCCCGCGACGGACGGATCGAAGAGCCGCACCTTGCCATCGCGGCATAATGAATCCACCGTGATGCTGCCCTGGTCGACGATGGTACGGATGCCGATGGACATGTCCTGGTCGTCATACCATGTCGGCTCGAGAAGGAGGGAGGAATCCGATTCCATCGGACCCATCACGATGCGGCCGGGAATGCGGATGAGCGTATCGCCGACGTTGATCCCACTCAGCGAATCGATGTCGATGGTATACGTGCGCTCGAAGGTCGAGGCCGTGATGCGTGTCGACGTGCCTGCGTCGGGAACGAAGAGGGCATCGTTCCACTGCAGTCTGAAGCTGAGTCGTTCGGGATGGAAGGCGGAATAGACCGCTGTATCGCTCACGCCTTCGAACGTGACGGCGATAGTGGAAGCGTCTCCCGGCATACCGGCGATGTCGTTCACTTTCAGGACATAGTAGGGCTTGTACAGCCGCTCGAAGGCCATGCCGCCCGTATAGCCATAGGATTCGGCAGGACCGTATCCGTAGATCGAAATACCGAATGCCGAATCACAGACGATGGTATGGGAACCGTAGGCGACGGAAATGTGGGCATAGCTGTGACGCGTACCCGGTATCGGAACGTAGTTCACATTCGGAGATATCCCATCGACACGGAGGGAGGACGTTGCGCCGTTCGCGCAGACGACGGTTAAGGTATGCTCGTTGTAGAACGGGGTGAAGCCGGGCTGCGGTTCGATATTCGCCACCGTATATCCGCTCAGATACTGTTCCGTTGGCGGTACGATGAGAAGGAATGGATCACCGCTGCGGATGTTCATGGTTCCCGTGGGAGAGCTGGAACGATCGATGATCGCACAAAGCACGGGGCTGGTCGCCGAGACGACGACCGGCTGCCTGAGGAGACCTTCCAGCCAGGCTCCCGCATCGAGCCTGACGGGAGCCTGGCCGTTGATGCTGACCATCGTTCCGTTCTCGCTGCCGAGAATGCGATACAGTGGAGCGTCGTTCGGATTGGTATAGACGGCGTCGGCCGGTGGTCTTGGTGGAATGACGATGCAGCTCTTTCCCCACGTATCGACGGGCAGGACCTGTTCGATCAGGATATCGCGGCTGGTATTCGTACTGGCCAACGGTGCGCGGGCACGCATATGGCCGGAGATCACGGCGATGGGGCGGGTGGACCGGACCAGCGAACCCGTGAGATCGTCGGTCAGGTCGGTCTCGGATGCCCAGGCCTGTACCAGATAGGTTTCGCCCTTGTCCAGACGCGTCGTGCGACGTCCGCCCGGACCCATGGACGTCCTGCCCGGTACCGCGTCGATGGTGATGTCCGTCGAGTCCTGTGTCGCGATGACGACGAACTGGCTCGGGAATGCGGACAGGGTCGATCCTCCGAAGGGATTCGGGGTGACCGTGACGAGGGATGGGTAGGACATGATACGATGGTCGATTCCGAGGACGTCGGTCGGCAGGACGAGCCAGGCATCCGTCGTGAGGAATTCGCGTGAGGCCGCATAGACCGTGACCTCGTCGTCGGAGACGATATGGAGCGAGTACGGCGTCGCCCGTTCGTCGTCATGCTGGCGGTCCAGCACGTAGTCATGGGAACGCAGCTCGAAGTCCTGATAGGCCAGATCGACCAATACCATTTCGTTGGCATTCGGAAGGTCGACGTCCATGCGGAACGGAGCACCGCTCCGCTGCACGCCTGTGATCGTGGCCTTCGTCGGACGTTCGGCCGTGATGTAGATGTACAGGCCCGGATTCTGGGACGATGCATGATCGTTGGGAGGGAAGGCCAGCCAGAAGTCCGTTCCCTTGCTGTCCCGAAGGGATTGTGCCGACGTGTAGGACGACGCTGCCATGATCAGCAGCGCGATCATGGTCAGCGATACGAAGCGATGGTGCGTGTACATAGCTCTATCATCTCCCTCGCAGAACGTTCCCACGTAAAGGTGGATGCCCAGCGCACGGCACCTTCGCTCAGACGACGACACTCCTCGTCGTTCACCAGTACGTGTTTGATTGTTCGTGCTAGACTATCGATATCGCCATATTGATACAGTTTCCCCGATTCTCCATCGCGGATGGAGTCCCTCAGCCCGGGCACGTCGGCGCTTATCACCGGTGTTCCGCAGGCATTGGCTTCGATGTTCGTGATTCCCCAGCCCTCCTTGACGGAGGTATTGACGGCCACATGGGCCTCGGACAACATACGTACCTTTTCCTCATCGGTGACGAAGCCGGTGAAGGTCACGTTGTCCGCGATTCCCAGTTCGCGGCACAGATCCTCGAGTCTCGGCCGGTCGTCACCCGTTCCCATGATATTGACGCGCAGGTCGGGAATGTCCCGCTTGACCATCGCTGCGGCGAGGAGGAGATGGTCGACGGACTTGTACTTCTTGAGACGTCCGAAATAGACGATGGTAGGGCGTGCATTCTTCGTTCCGACCGTCATGGGAAAGGCGTGCTGGTCGATGGCGTTATGGATCACGCTGATGTGCGATCCGTCGAGGCCGCGTTCGATGCATTCCTTGCGCGTGCTTTCCGAGACGACGTTGATCGGTGTGTTGCGATAGATCCGCCCTATACGATCCTCGAAGAACTTGACGTAGGCGCCGGCGGCGAAGCCGGCCTGCTGGAAGATCGCGGGACCGAAGAAATGATGGATCAGGGCGAGGAGCGGGCGTCGCACATAGAGCGGCGTGAAGAACGGAATCTTGTTGATGTCGTCGATGACGATATCGGGTGCCAGGGCATCGACGTGACGACGATACCAGCGGGGGACGGTGTAGTTGAACGTGGACCTGTTACCTGCCCGGATGACGTCGATACCATCGAGCGTTTCACGATGCGGCGCATCGTCGTAGTGGCTGCAGAACAACGTCACCGGGTGTCCTGCAGCCGCTATGCGTCCGAAAATTTCATGGAGATGGGTTTCGGCACCACCCGCCTGGGGATTCGTGCGATCCTGCCAGTTAAGAACGAGAATGCGCATCGATCAGCGTTGGGGCGTTTCCACGAGCACTTCCACCGTACGCGAGTAGAAGCGTCCTTCCGGTGTGTCGTTATTGTAGAGTGGCAGACGTTCGCCGAGGCCGGATGCACTCGCTTCGCCGACACCGAGGGCCTTTGCGACCGTCCGTGCCCGCTGTTCGCTCAGGCGCTGGTTGTAGTCCTCGGAGCCCGTCCTGTCCGTATAGCCTACGACGCGCACCTGCGACGTCGGCTGGATACGTTCCTTCACGTCGTTGACGACGCTCTGGTTCGCCGGTGAAAGGTCGGCCTTGTCGAAGGCGAAGAGAATGAGGCTGTAGCGATCGATCGTCTTGTCGGTACTGCCCGACGAACGCTTGCTGTCGATGGTCACTTCGCTGATGGGCAGTTTCGAGGACTGGGAAGGAATCACCATGCCGCTCGAATCCCGAACGACGAGCAGGTACTTGAGTTCGCCTGATCCATGCGGGATATAGGCGGATTGCTCTTCGATTCTCCAGTCCACGCTGGGTGGAATCGGATTGCCATCGTGGAAGGTCTTGATGATGCGGTCGTTATTCGTGACGAACAGCGTCCACGTTGCGATGGGAATGCGCGGATCGATAGACGGCTGGAAGCGGATACCGGCTGGCTGGAAGACACGCATGGTATCGCGCGATTCCACGGGGGCGAGGATGGCGGGTGACGACGAGCTGATCTCGACGCGTCTGTTCTCCGCACGACCATCGACGTCGGCTTCGTTCGACGGCTTGTCCGGGAGGCCACGCGTTTCGATGTTCACATGGGATGGATCGACATCCCACATCCCCACGAGGTAACTCTTCACCGCAGCGGCACGCGATGTCGCGATGCCCGTATTTCTCGATGCTTCCGTACCGTCCGTGCATCCCGTCAGGGTGATGCTTGCCGACGGATCCTGTTGCATCCGCTTGCCGATGATGTTCAGCAGGTGATAGTAGGTGTGCATTGCGTCGAGGTTGTAGAAGTTCTCGACGGCGAACGCTTCCGTCTGTTCATCCCTGAGGCGGCGATACCGGACCGGTACGTCCGACGAGTTCTCGTCGAAGAAGACGTAGGGAAGGATGGGGCGTACGCGTCGTGAAGCGAATTCCTCGATCCGTATCGACGTTCCCGTCGTGCGGCCGTCTTCCGTCAGGCCTGTGGCCGAAACGGCGGACGTGAACGGGATACCGGGAGTATTCTTCGTCGGCGGGGTGATCGTGCGTGCGAAATCATAGAGTTCCGCATCCGACAGCGAGTCGTCCACAACGTCGGGCGGGATGAAGGACAGGGCAAGTCCCGCACGGATCTGATGCGTGTTCCACGAGAGGCCCGAGACGACGGGCATCGGCGAGAACGTGAAGAGGACTTCAGGGCTCAGGAGGACCGTCTTGTCGGCATTCAGAGGGATGTCGTACGAGGCGCCGACGGTGACGCCGAGGGCGAGTTGACTGGCCTTGGGAATGTCGCCCGAGACGACATTGCGCTGACGCTGGTCGTTGGAGAAGGTGGCATTGGACGGCGAGACCAGCACTTCGGCCTGGTCGAACGTCGCACCCAGCAGGTAGCCTGCGGTGAATCCGCCATGCAACGTGAATTCGGGATTGACATGATAACCGAACAATGGTTCTATGCTGATCTGCTTGAACGAGGCCGTGAGGTCATGGCGGATCGTGGCGGGGCCTGTCGTTCCGTCCGACATCATGATGGTCTTGTTCTCCGTGGCCGAGAAGGGTGCCTGATACTGACCGTAATGCAGACGTATCGCGATCTGCGTCGTCGCGTTGAAGGGCGAGATGTAGGTAAGACCTGCGAACCATCCCGTACCCGTCACACCGGAGAATTCCGGGCAGCAATTGGGGACGGTGGGCAGACTCGAGAAGGAAGCGGAATGCAGACCGATGGCGTAGTTACCGAACAGGCCGATGCGCGGGCGGAGCAGGGGATCGGTCTGTACCTGGGCCTCGAGCTGTTGCGCGAACGTGCATACGAACAGTGCAGCGAGAAGAAAACGCATCATGACGGTCCTGGGTGTAGTCGTTCGATTGGGGGCTTGGTTGGAGATCACTTCGAAATCTCCAGTCGTTGTGAGCGGCGTTCCGTCGGAGTCGTCATGAGGATGTAGTAGGCACCGTTCGACATCGTCGTGACGTCGAAGGGCAGGCGGTACACACCCGGCTGGAGATAGCGATCAACGATCGTCGCGAGCGTGCGTCCGGTCATGTCGACGACGGTCACGGTCGTATGGCCGCGTTCGACGACGGCCACGTCGATCGTCGCCGGTCCGGTCGCAGGCTGCGGTGAGACGTGGATGCCGGCTCCCTGTGCCGCAAGCTTGATGAGTCGTGGTCCACCCTGGCGGCAAAGGTCGTCGAGGATGACCTGTCCGGGTTGCGTGCGTACCAGGATGGTATCCGCTACGCGGATGTTCGTGAAGGCGACGGTGGACGCCGTGTCGTTGCCCCACAGCGAATGGAAGCGGAGTGTCGTCGCGAGCGAGTCGTTGCCAGCGGGAATCGTGATGCGTACGGGAATCGTTCGCATGCCGTTGCTGACCGTACCGACAGGTGTCTGCCCCGAAGGCATCAGCAGGGTGGCGTTGACGATGACATCGACATCGATGTCACGGACCGTCGTGCGGTCGAGGTTGATCTTGTCGGTGATGTAGACCGGTACGTCGATGCCACGGTCCGTATGTACGCGCATCGTGTCGGCACGGAGCAGGACACCGATATAGGTGCTGACGGTGGCACGGAATTGCAGCGTCTGATTGTGGTTGCAGGTCGAGTCCATGAACGTGTACGATGCCGTATAGGCATTACCTGCCGTGCCCCCGCGGAAGCGGACGACGACGGTCGAGATGCCGCCCGGCGGTGTTACGTCGGGAAGGATGGATTCGATCCGGAAGGTTCCGAGTTCGATGGGCCCCTTGGGCCAGCGCAGTGATACCGTTCCGGTGTTGAGGATCTGGAACGTCTCCGTTGCAGGTGTATTCTCCGGAACGTTATCGAATGCGACGACGGGACGTGTGAGTTCGAAGCCGATCGAATCCTTGCGGGCAACGAGTTGCGTATAGGTTTCGCCGCCGATGGCATTCATGGCCGTCGACGTGAAGATCGCCTGCGCCGTGCGGATGCCCGGAATCATCGGCGTGAAGCGGATGATGAAGTCCTGCTTCGCCTTCGCTGCGAGTTCGAGCGGAAACTGTATCGATCCCACCGGAGTGATGGTGAATTCGGAGGCGTTCAGTCCGGCGACGCGTGCCTCGAACAGGAGGAGCGATGAGTTGCCCGTATTCGACACGGTGATGGTCCGCTCCACCGGTGTGCTGTTGCAGGCATCGACGTCGAAGACGACCGACTGAACCGTCGAGATGGTGGCGTCGCCGCTGCCCTCACCGTAGAGTTTGACGACGATGGGAGCGCCAGATTCCGTCGTGAGGGTGACCTGTGCCGCGAAGCGGCCAAGGTCGGTGGGTTCGAAGCGCAGGATCAGGGAACGCGTCTCACCCGGAGCGAGGGTGAAGAATCCACCGCCCTGGACGATGGAGAACTGTCCTGATGCCGGGCCCGTCAGCGACGTTCCGGTGACGCGTACGGCCTCCGTGGCCGATGCCGGTAGGCTGATCACGATGGTCGTGTCGTTGGTGCCGAGGTTGGCGACCTTGCGTCCGAAGTCGACGAGATACGGTACCTGGAGTTGGGGCAAGGTACCGTTGCCGAAGACGCGTGTGCGGATCGTTCCCGTACCGGTTTCGATATCCAGATCTGCGCTACGGGCTCCTGCGGCCGTCGGTGCGAAGGCGAACTCCACGTCGAGAGCGGCACCGGGTGCCAGCATCGTGGACGTCGGAACGGAGACCATGTCGAAGTCCGTGAGATCGCCGGATGCGAGCCTGACGCTACGGATGGCAAGCGGCGTCGTACCGGTGTTGCGCACCACGGTCGCCGTCTTGTCGATACCGTTGCGGACCATGACCGTCCCCATGTCGACGTCGCTGCCCGTTGCCGTACCGCCGACGACGGAGAAGGTGGCGTCGGAGACGTCCTCAGTGAGACGAAGGCCACCGAGGTTCCATATCCGTGCCGTGAAGTCCGTGGAGGCGGTGATGACGGACGTTCCGTTCTGACCGTATCGTGCGCTGTAGACCAGCCCGCGGTGGCCGGCGAGGAAGTTCGTCATGCGCAGCGTTCCCGCATCCAGGAACTTCGCCGTGCCATCGCCGCCTGCGGCGAGGATCTGGCTGCCGTTCGGAGAGTATCGTACGGACAGGATGGAACCGCTGGACGGATTCGACTGCGTTCGTTGCTGGCCGGTGGACGCATTCCAGGTCCGTACCGTGAGATCGGCACTGCCTGAGACGACGGTGCTGCCGTCAGGCGAGATGTCCGCGCTGTAGACCGGACCGGTATGTCCGGTGAAACGCTGGATGACGTCCATCTGGTTGACGTCACGGATGACGGCGGTCTGTCCCTCGCCGCAGACGAGGCGCGTACCGTCGCCGTTCATGACGATGGAGTGTACGGCGCCCGTGACCTGCGTCTGCTGTCCGGCGATGGCGCCGTTCTGGATCACCGTCAGGGCGTTGTCCTGTCCTACATATAGCTTGGATCCGTCCTTCGAGAAGACGAGCGACCATACGCGGCTACCGACCGGGATGGTCTGGATGAGCTGACGCGTATCGATGTCGAAGAATCGCACGGTGCCGTCGAAACTGCCGCTGGCCACGACGGGTTGCGTCGGGTGGCCCGCCACGGACGATACCCAGTCACCATGCGTACCGAGACGGGCGATATGTTCACCGGTCTGTGCATTCCAGAGATTGACGCCGCCATCATGGCCGCCCGTTACCGCCCGGGTTCCACCTGCCACGAATTCTGCCGTATAGAGGGGCTGTTCACCCGACAGGACGACGACCTTCGATGCATCGATGACCGTCTGCTGGATACGGACCTTGGCATGAGTCGTTTGTACAGGGCCGGGAACCCATCGATAGGAAAGTCCCGTCGCCGATTCCGTCAGGCTGGCCCACGTCGTTCCGTCGTCCGTACTCAGATCGATGCGTACGGGATCGTCTGGCAACGAGCCTGTCCATGTGATGACGGTGTCGATACCGGCCGTGAGCGTTTCACCGCCGTTGGGGGAAACGACCCGAAGCGTGTTGTCGCGTGACCGGAAACCGGCCTTGGCACGGATGGTCTGGGACGAGCAGGCGTCGCTCGTCACGGTGATCGTGGCGAACTGTCCCGTCGAATCCTGGGCATCGTATCGGATGGTGATGTCGTGGCTCTGATCGGGCTGTAGTGTCACGTTCGGCGGTACGGCGCCACTCGTGATGGTGAAACGGGGGTTGTCGACGACGATGTTCGTGATGGTCACGGGCTTGTTGCGTGCCGTGAGGGTGACGGTGCGCGTGGCCGATGAGGAGACGGCCACTTCGCCGAAGGCGAGGCCGGTCGTACTGGCGTCGAGGAGCGAGCGTGAGCCGACGGGTACCGAATACGAACGATTCCTGGTAGTGGTGGTCCTGGTCAGGACGATGGCCCTGTCGGCGTTGCAGTTTGCGGAAGCCGTCCAGCTCACCGTACAGGAACCGAGCTGCTTGGCATCGGCGACGAAGGCACGTGCGTGGATCGTGGCTTCCAGAGCGGTCTGGATGTTTTCGGCCCATGTGCCGCCGGACTCGGTGGCGAGGGTACGAAGGGATTCGGAGACGGGTGTTCCGACCCCGATGACGTAGATCCTGATGTGGAAGGTGCGCGCCAGCGAGAGCAGGGCCTCGACGTCGATACGGGTATTACCGTCCGTCATCAGGAGGAGCGTGCGATCGTAGCGTGCGTTCAGGAGCTGGTTGATCGCTCCCATCGGGCTTTCGTTGAGGCCGTTGGTCAGGTTCGTACCCTTGCCGACCTGCAGTGCGTCGACGGCAGAGGCGAAGCGCGGACGGTTCGACGTCGGTCCGAGCTGAAGCATCGGATGCTGATCGTAACCGATGAGACCTGCCTCATCGGCGGGATTCGTCAGTACGGCTTCGATGGCCTTCGCACCGGTCTTCTGGATGTCGAGGACCTGTGCCTGTGTCGATGCCGAGATGTCGCATGCCACCATCAGCGACAGGATACGCGCCGTACCCGCGGGAGGGCATACCGTCTGCGACGGCAGGACCTGGCCGTCTTCCCTGACGGTGATATCGTTGGCACCGGATTCGATGGTTTCGAGATCGCCCGATCCATTGAAGCCGAAGACGCGTGTGGAGATGGCAGGATAATTCCTGGAGTCCACGTTCATGACCACGAAGGACTGTGCCGTAAGTCCGATCGTAGTGAGTAACGTGCATAGAACGAACAGGGTAGCAGTGCGCATCGTCATGCAACCAGGCCTCAAATAGATTCAACGACGTATCGAGTCAAGCACGAGCCATAAAAGTACCATTTCGGTGATGGCGCGACAAACTTTCTTTGACGGGGCGAAGACCGGGTATCGGCCGGTCGCGGTGGCCCGTTCTCCATCGCTCGTGCCATCAGGAATGGAGAACGCCGATCGTCAGCGGTCCGTTACAGGGATACCTGTCCGGACGGACTCGGAACCCGGTGCCGATCTGCATCGTCGCGACCGAACGACGCAGCACCGGTGTGAGGATCATTGTCGATTCGTCCGCAGTTCGTCCGCAGTGTCTTGCCGGAGTGCCTTGATGGGGGGAGATGGGAGGCGAGTACGACCGGAACGACGGGAGGGGCCGGTACGTGAAGGCGAATTCACGAACTGCGACGTTCGGTCGGTCGAAGGCGAATTCCTGGAAGGGAACGGGTGACGAATGGAGGCGATGCCGACGACCTTCCATATCAGGACGAAGGGTTCCGGCACTGGCCGCCGTGTAACGGAGGAACGACAGAACAGGACGATGGACGAAAGACCGATGAGGATGTCGAAGCTCCAGCCCGTGAAGCTCATGATGGCCCGAACCTTATGCTGCAGGGAAAGCCGATGCAGTACCAGGTCCACGGGGAAACGCAGGGCATGCCAGGCATCGTGGAACGCCCGGTAGTATCATGGATAACCGTACGCGATGTCGTATGAAGACGGTCTCAATGTCACGAAAACAGCGGTATCGGTACGAGAAGAGATGACCGACGCAGCCCGTGATGGAAGGGCTACGCCGGTCATGATGGACTCACTGGATCGTCATGGGGCGCATCACTCGATCGGAGTTTCGACCACGACCGTCACGGTGCGGCTGTATGCACGTCCCTCCGGGAGGTGGACATCGTAGGGCGACTGCTCTCCGAGCGATCGTACGTCTGCTCCTTGCAGCTTGAGTACGCGCGCCGTTTCGTTCGCACGACGTCGCGACAGCTCCAGATTGTACATGTCCGAACCGATGTTATCGGTGAAGCCACTCACGGTGACCGTCGATGCGGGACGTATACGCTGGGCGATGAGGTCGATGATGGCAGCATTCGCTCCCTTGATGGCGGCGTCGTTGAAGTCGAAGAGGATGAGACTGAAGCGATCGATCTCCTTGTCGGCGATGCGCTCGATACGCTTCTTGCGGATCGTCATCTGCTGCACGCCGATCTGTTTCGCCGGTGGCATCAGCACGCTTCCGGCACGATCCTCGAGGGTCAGTTGATAGTCGACGGCGCTTTCGCTGCGGGGGATGGCCGTACGATCGGAAGTCACGTCCCACGTCACGAACGTGGGAAGGGTATCCCTGCCATGCATGGAATACAGCGTACGTCCATCCTGTCTGGCTTCCACCTTCCATGTGGCGAGGCCAGCCGACGCGACGGACGTGAGATCGAAGCGTACCTGTTGCGGTGTCGATGTCCGCAACGTATCCGTCGTGAAGACCGGACGCAGGATCCTGCTGTCCGAACTGGTGATCTCCACACGACGATTCTCTTCGTGAGCGAGGGGAATGTCCGCCGGATCGCTCGCCCGCGTGGGATGTTCCGGCAGGAGACGCTGCTGGATCCGTATCCGCGACGTATCGATACCGCAGACATCGATGAAGTAGGCACGTACGGTCTTCGCCCGTGCCAGCGCCAGTGCGGTGCCTGCATCGCGACCCGTCTCGGACGTGCACCCCGTCAGTGTGAGCGTCGCCGCCGGATTGTCCCGCATGCGTCGTCCGACGATGTTCAGGATATGGTAGTAGGTCTCCAGTGTTCCTTGTGCATAGAGCTGCTCTTCCCTGAACGACTGTACGGACGAAGGATCGAGATTCCTGTATCGTGCCGGTAATGTGGAACTGCCTTCGTCGAAGAAGATGTAGTTCAGGAGCGGCCGCAGGTCCGTGGCCACGATTTCCTCGATGCGCAGTGTGACGTCGTCGATCAACCGCCCATCGTCCTCTATGCCGTGCGCTTCGATGTCGCCACCGAGGAAGGGTCTGACGGGTGGTGGAGGCGGAACGGTATCGGGCGGCGGAGGTGGTGGAGCAGGAGGTTCGGAGATCGGCGACCAGCCGAGTGCCAGTCCGAACCGGAGTTGATGGGCCTTCCACGAGACACCGTCCGCCACACCGGTGAGGGCATGATGGTAGAAGATTTCGGGGGCGAGGAAGGTCGTGCCGCGTGTATTGAGGGGCAGGACGTACCGGGCACCGACGGCGATGGTGGCCCGCAATGTGGACGCACCCGGAATGTCCTTCGAAACGTCGACCCATACACGGTCACTACCGAGATAGGCGCCGTAGTCCGCGGGTTCGATCATCGTTTCCGTCTGATGGACCGACGACGTCGTGACGTAGGCGAGACGTCCGCCGACGAACAGATCCAGCCCACCGATGGCGCGCCAGCCGATCATCGGCTCGAGACCGATGCTGGACAATGTGGCATCGAGGTCATGGCGGAACAGCGCCTCGACGACGCGAGCGGAGTCGCGCAGATCCGCTACGACCGTAC
This sequence comes from Candidatus Kapaibacterium thiocyanatum, assembly GCA_001899175.1. Lineage (NCBI taxonomy): Bacteria > Pseudomonadati > Bacteroidota > Eximiradiia > Eximiradiales > Kapaibacteriaceae (SeqCode) > Kapaibacterium (SeqCode) > Kapaibacterium thiocyanatum (SeqCode). The sequence continues at coordinate 320,838 of MKVH01000002.1, forward strand.
GTTCGTCATCGGACTGACGTCCTCCTTCACCGGCATAGGTGAGGCGAAGGTGGAGCTTCCACCGGTCATCGAGCGGAAGCGTGCCGAAGGCACCCAGATAGAAGCCATTGCCCGACCCTCCGTCGAACGACGGGCAGCAGGACGGGATGTCGCCGAGTTTCCGGAAAGAGGCCACGTGACTGTTGCGCCCGTATCCTCCGAGGATGCCGAGTTCGGGGCGTGCGGCAGGAGCCTGTTGTCCATGCGCGGAGACGAGAACCGTCGACGTCAGTACCAGGGCCGAGAGTATGGTTCGAAGCATAGTCGCAATTCCCGTCATGATGAACCAGGGTATACGTGCTGCATATGACTCTGAACGTGACTATTTGTGACCCGGCATGAAGGCCGATGGACACAATGCGGTGATGGTGCATTCCGAACAACGCGGACGCCGCGCAATACAGGTACGGCGTCCATGCGTGATGATGCGATGATTGAAGCTGTTCCACAGCTCCGGCTCCATGAGGTCCATCAGCGTGAACTCGATACGCACGGGATCGGTATCGTCCACAAGCTTCAGCAGATTGCTGATGCGGATGACATGGGTATCGACCGTGATCCCCGGGATGCCGTAGTAATTGCTGAGGACACAGTTCGCCGTCTTTCGTCCCACACCGGGTAGCGACACCAGTTCCTCGAGCGTGGCGGGGACTTCGCCGTCGAAGTCGTCGATCAGCTTCGCACAGCATCCCCGTATGTTCTTCGCCTTGTTCTTGTAGAAGCCTGTGGAACGGATATCCTCCTCCAGTTCCTCGGCGGGTACGAGCAGGTAGTCTTCCGGTGTGCGGTACTTCTTGAAGAGGGACTTGGTGACGATGTTGACGCGTTCGTCCGTGCACTGCGCGGACATGATGGTGGCCACGAGGAGTTCGAGGGCATTGGTGAAGTCCAGCCCCGCTTTCGCATCGGGATAGGTCTTGCCCAGGATGTTGATGATCGATGCGAGGCGTGTGCGGCGTGCCGCACGGGATTCACGTTTGGCCATGGTTCGAACAGAGACTGTCGGGAGTATCCCGATGATAGATATAGGTGGGGTGATCCGTCCTGGCGATGACGACGCCTTCGTGCGAAGCGCGTTCGTGCAGCATTGCGTCGTCGGCATATCGTACGGCGTCGAACCCTCCCAGAGCCGTCAGGACGTCGCGGCGGATGACGAAGGTGCCGCCCACGACGCATTCCGCGATATGGATGGACTTCGTGGGATCGTCCTTGTCGGCCACGTAGGGCGTACCGACGATGTCCACGCCGCCGTGGAGGAATTCCACCATCGGATGGTCGAGCAGCATGCGCTTGCGGGAAGCCAGATGGTCGGGCAGGTATTCGTCATCCGAGTCGAGGAAGGTCACGAAGAGCCCGCTGCTCGCCTGCAGGCCTGCGTTCCGGGACAGTCCGGTGCCCCTGTTCGTATGGTACAAGCCGCGTATGGTTCTGTGTGCGGCTGCGTACCTTTGCACGACGGCGGCCGTGTCATCGGTCGAGCCGTCGTCCACGACGATCGCCTCCCAATCCGTTTCCGTCTGTGCGAGCAGCGAGTCGAGAGCGCGGGGCAGCAGCGCTGCCCGATTGTACGTGCAGATGACGACGCTGAAGAACGGACGTCGTTCGACGCGCAGGGAACTGGTGGATTCGGAAAACATGGAATCGGAGCTCATGGATCAAAACTACGACGACTTGGAAGAACCGCTCGACCACGGTGCGGAATCGATGACGAAGATCGATTTCTGGACGGCGTGCTCGTCGAACGGCATCATTCTCGACATCGAGCAGATGGAGCGCCTGGAGCGGTATCATGACGAGCTCCGCTACTGGAACGAAAAGGTGAACATGATCTCGCGCAAGGACGTGTCGAACATCTGGGAACGGCACATCCTCCATGCGCTGGCACTGGTGAAGTATGCGACCTTTCCCCAGAAGGCGCGTGTGCTGGACGTCGGTACCGGGGGCGGGCTGCCGGGCATTCCGCTCAAGATCGCCCGGCCGGATCTGCGCATGCTGATGATGGATTCCATCCGCAAGAAGGTGACCTGTACCGAGATGTTCGCCCAGCATACCGGACTCAAGGACATCGAGGTCCGGTGCGGTCGTGTGGAAGATCTCGTGAAGGAATCAAACTACCGGCGCGGGTTCGACGTTATTGTTTCACGGGCCGTGGCGCGTACGGGAGTCCTTCTGGACTGGGTACGCCCCCTCATGAAGCCGGCCGGCGGCGTCTGCTACTTCCTGAAGGGCGGAGACCTGCGCGAGGAATTCGCCGAAGCGCGGGAACGCCATCCCGGACTGCACATCGAGGAGACGCCGATCGATCTGTTCGGCGTGCCGGGCTTCAAAACGGATGACAAGAAGATCATTACCTGCAGCTATGCGCTATAGTATCATCTGTCTGACGATCGTGTTCTGCGTGACCGCAGGCATGGCCCAGGTGCGCGGCCCCGTGTCCGAGCCCCAGGCCGCGCCGGGTTCGAAGAGTGCCGTCAAGCTCGCACGCGTGAAGTACAACGGCGGGGGGGACTGGTACAACGATCCCAGTGCCGAAATCAACCTGCTGCGGTACGTTCGCGCGAACACGAACATCCTCGTCGACCCGGTCTACGAATTCGTGGACCTGGCCAGCGACAACCTGTTCCTGTATCCGATCATCTTCATGACGGGTCACGGTACGGTGAACTTCACGGACGTCGAGGCGCGGAAACTGCGTGCCTATCTCGAGAACGGCGGCTTCCTCTACGTCGACGACGACTACGGTATGGATGTCTCCATCCGCAAGGAGCTGAGGAAGGTCTTTCCCGACCAGGAGCTGGTGGAGCTGCCCTTCGATCATCCGATCTACTCCGCACATTTCGTCTTCAGGAACGGCGTGCCGAAGATCCATGAACACGACGCCAAGCCTCCCCAGGGATTCGGATTGTTCTCGAACGGACGTCTCTGCGTATTCTATACCTTCGAGTCGAATCCGAGTGATGGCTGGGCGGATCCTGAAGTCCATCACGACCCGCCCGAACGCCGCGAAGCGGCGCTTCGCTTCGGTACCAACATCATCGTCTACGCCCTTTCCAAATGATGCAGACACAGCAACGATACCGTGCGATCGTCGGCCGCCTGAAATCCGTCAGGAGGGCCGAGCAGATGCACGAAGCAGGGCGCGGGCTGGCGACGGCCGTCACCATCGGTGCGGCTGCGATGCTTGCCATGATCCTGTTCGAGGCATGGATGCACGGTACGGTGCAGCTACGCACGGCGATGGTCCTGGCATGGATCGGCGTGACCGTCGCTTCGCTGATCGTGCTCACGGGACCGGCCATCCTGCGCCTCATGGGGCTGATGCAGGGCGATACGGTCGAACGCATGGCCTTGCGCGTAGGACGCGCCTACGACGACGTGGGCGACATGCTCTGCAACGTCCTGCAACTGGTCCAGCCGGCTGCGGCCGGTGCCGCCGATCTCGCCAATGCGGCCTTCGAACGGACGGTCGCAGTCGCGGAACCGAAGGACTTCTCCGTCATCATCGATCGTCGACCCATACGGCGTGCGGCACTCTGGATGCTGCTGAGCCTTGTGCTCGTCATCGGATTGCCGCTCGCCATGCCATCCAGCCTGGGGGCCTCCTTCCAGCGCCTCGCCGCCTACGATACGTCCTTCCTGCCACCGGCTCCCTACAGGTTCACCATCGAACCCAGGGATACGACGGTGATGCGGGGAACGACGCTGCGTGTGACGGCGCATGCCATCGGAACGCCGCCGCCGTCCATCACGGTGTGGATCCGCGAACTGCCCAACGAACGCTACCAGCCCTTCACCGTACGGGCCGACTCGGCAGGGACCTATCACTATCAGATGTCGGGCCTCACCGGTTCCGTCGAATGGTATGCCCAGGGCGCCTGGCTCGATGATGGGGTGATATCGGATACCGGAAGGATCACGGTCATCGACCGCCCTCTCGTGCGCACCCTGCAGGGCCGCGTATCGCCACCGTCCTATACCATGCTCGGTCCTACGGAGCTCACGGAGCAGCAGGCCGACGTGACTGCACTGAACGGTTCCACGGTCGATCTCTCCATCGTTTCCAACAAGGAATTGCGCTCGGCATCGATCCTCGTCATGCGTGGCGGATCCGATTCGTCGGCAACCGATACGACGCGCGTTCCCATGCAGGTGCGCGGCTCGTCGGCCAGCGGCCGTTTCCCCGTGCAGTTTACGGGCGCCTACGCCATCGTGCTCGAAGACAAGGACGGACAGGGCAATGCCGAGCCCGTGCGCTACGCCATCGTCGCGCTGACGGACGGACATCCCACGATCGCCCTCATCCAGCCCACGACGGATGCAGAAGTGGATCAGCGGGCCGTCCTTCCCGTGACCGTGGCGATCGCCGACGACTACGGTTTCTCGTCGCTGAAGCTCCACTATCGTCTGGTCGCGTCGAAGTATGCTCGTCCGGAAGAGAAGTATTCGTCCATCGACCTGCCCTTCACCAACAACGGTGCGGCGATCGAAGTGCCCTACGTATGGAATCTCGGCAAGCTCGGAATCTCGCCGGAAGACGTCTACGAATTCTACGTGGAAGTGGCGGACAACGACCGCGTGCGAGGACCGAAGACGGCACGGACATCGACGATGAAGGTGCGTCTGCCCTCGCTCGACGAGGTCTTCGCCCAGACCGATCGCACACAGGACGAAGCCGCACGCGAACTCAAGGAGATCGCCAAGGAAGCGGAGGAAGTACGCAAGGAAGCCGAACAGCTCCAGCGCGAGATGGCCAAGCAGTCGCAGAAGCCGGCGGAACAGGTCGACTGGAAGGAAAAGAAGAAGGCCGAAGACCTCCTCAAGCGCCAGGAAGCGCTCGAGAAGAAGATGGAACAGGTGGTGGAGAAGATCGAGCAGATGACGGAACAGTTGCAGCAGCACAACGCCATCTCTCCCGAAACCCTGCAGAAGTACATGGAACTCCAGAAGCTCATGCAGCAGGTGAAGTCTCCCGAACTCCAGCGCATGCAGGAACAGATGCGGAAGGCCATGGAACAGATGTCGCCCGAAGAACTGCAGAAGGCGATGAAGGACTTCAAGTTCAATGAAGAGGATTTCAAGAAGAACATCGAACGGACGATGAACCTGCTCAAGCGCACGCAGGCGGAACAGAAGGCCGACGAACTTTCGAAGCGCGCCGAGGAACTCGCGCAGAAGCAGGACGAACTGCAGCAGCGCACCGAGAACACGAATGCATCGAACAAGGAAGAACGTCAACGCATCGCCGAAGAGCAGAAGCGTCTGCAGGATGATCTGCAGAAGCTCGGTCAGGAGACGAAGGATCTGGAAAAGCTCATGAAGGAACTCGGCGCCGACATGCCGATGGACCAGATGGAGAAAGCGCAGAAGGAGCTCAACCAGGACGAGACGCAGCAACAGATGGAACAGGCCGAACGTGACGCCCAGAAGGGCGACATGCAGAACGCCCGCAAGAAACAGCAGCAGGCTTCCGACAATCTGCAGCGCTTCGCACAGCAGATGAAGAACATGAAGCGCGACATGAAGCGTAATTCTGCACGCGAGGCCATGCGGCAGATGCAGCGTTCGATGAACGACATGCTCGACCTGTCGCGTCAGCAGGAAGCCCTGCGGGACCAGACGCAGTCGCTCGATCCCAATTCCGCACAGTATCCGCAGATGGCCCAGAAGCAGCAGCGCATCCAGGAAGCCATGTCCAACATCGCCAACAACATGATGCAGCTCGCCCAGAAGTCCACCAGCGTGTCGCAGGAAATGGCACAGGACATGGGCAATTCGCTGCAGAACATGAAGGATGCCATCCAGCAGTTGCAGGACCGGAACGGACAGATGGCTGCGAAGAACCAGAGCGGCGCCATGAGTTCGATGAACAGCGCCGTGCAACGGATGAGCGATGCCCTCGGACAGATGATGCAGGGCGAAGGCCAGGCCCAGGGCGGTCAGGGACAGAAGCCCGGCATGGGTGAAGGGAACGGTCAGAGTCCATTCCAGCGTCTGCAGAATCTGGCCAATCAGCAGAAGTCCATCAACGAAGGTTCGCAGTCCATGGGTGGTAACGGTCAACCCATGAACGAGCAGCAGCGCGCGGAGATGGGGCGCCTTGCGGCGCAACAGGGCAAGGCACTCAAGGCGATGGACGAACTCGAGAAAGAACGTCAGCAGATCAACGGCGGAAAGAAGCCGATCGGTGACCTCAAGGCCATCGCCGACGATATGCGGGAAGTGATGACGGACATGCAGACGGGTTCCATCACATCCGAAACGCGTATGCGTCAGGAACGCATTCTCTCGCGTCTGCTGAATGCCTCGCGAAGCATCAACGACCGTGACTACGAGAAGACGCGTGAATCACGTGCCGGACAGGACGTCAACCGCAAGAGCCCGTCGGCACTCGACATGCGCCTGCTCGAAGGCAAGACGCAGTCCATGCGAGACCTTCTCAACAAGCTTCGCGAAGGATACACCAAGGACTACGAGAATCTGATCAGGTTGTATTTCGAAGCGCTGCAGAAACAGAACGTCAACGTCGGACAGTGATCGGCATGAAACTGCTCTTGTTCTGCGTGCTGCAGTCCGCTCTCGGAGTCGGTGGTACCGCCCTGCTGACGCAGGCCTTGCACGGACGTGACATCTCGGTGGCATCGATCACGTCGGCGACGATGACGTGGCAGGGAATCGGCGGACTCGTTCTGCTGTTCTCGTCCTTTCTCGTGATGGGCGTCATCCTCTCCTTCGCGAAGATGGCCGCCTACATTCCCCTCAATACGGCGCTTACCTTCCTGTTCACGGTCGTCCTCACCATCGTGGTGCAGCGGGATGCGGTGTCCTGGCCGCTCGTAGGTGGAATGGCGCTGATCTTCGTCGGCGTGCTGCTGGTGAGTGCGGCCACTACTCCTCGTCCGTAAGGGACATCGTGATTCCGGCCGCCGTCGACGTGGCCAGGGCTCTCAATACATCGATATCGGTATCCGGCGCGCCATAGGCGAGGGCTACGCCCATGCGGCGATAGCGCCGCGTCGTGGGCTTGCCGAAGATCCGCACGTCCGTATGCGGTGTCGCCAGCACGGCTTCCAGTCCATCGAAGACGGGCGGTACCGTTTCGTTGCCGGAGGCGAGGACGACGGCGCTGGCGCCCGCACGATCGAGCGTGATATGGGGAATCGGATACCCGAGCACTGCGCGTGCGTGAAGCTCGAACTCGTTCAGATTCGTCGTGCCCGCCAACGTGACCATACCCGTGTCGTGGGGACGGGGCGACAGCTCGCTGAAGTAGACATCGTCGGACGTGAGGAAGAATTCCACGCCCCAGATGCCTGCACCCGTCAGGGCAGCCGTGACCTGCGCGGCCATTTCCTGCGCCTTCTTCAGCAGTTCGGGCTTCACCGCATGAGGCATCCAGCTTTCCATGTAGTCGCCGCGTTCCTGGCGATGGCCGATGGGTGGACAGAACAGCGTCGGCCCGTTCTTCTGCGTCACGGTCAGGAGCGTGATCTCGCTCTCGAACGGAATGAATTCCTCGACGATGACTTCGCGCAGATCGCCCCGTGATCCTTCCATGGCGTAGGTCCATGCCGCCTGTACGTCGGCTGCGGTGCGGATGATGCTCTGGCCCTTGCCGCTCGACGACATCAGGGGTTTCACGACGCAGGGAATACCGATGTCGCGCACGGCATCCAGATACTCCTCTTCCGTCGATGCATAGGCATAGTTGGCGGTACGTACGCCGAGTTCCCGCGCTGCGAGATCGCGGATGGCCTTGCGGTTCATCGTCATGTTCGCGGCGCGTGCGCTGGGCACGACGTGAATGCCCTGCTCCTCGTAGGCGAACAGACGTTCCGTACGGATGGCTTCGATCTCCGGTACGATGATGTCCGGTTGCACATCACTCACCGCGGCATCGAGCTCGGCGGCGTTGAGCATGTTGACGATACGCCGGTCGTCGGCTACCTGCATGGCCGGAGCATCGTCGTAGGAGTCGACGGCGACGACCCGGTGTCCGAGGCGTTTGACGGAGATCGTGAACTCCTTGCCGAGTTCACCTGAGCCGAGGAGGAGGATGGTCTTCATGGCGCGAATCTACAACGAGCCGCTGGCATCGACATCAACGGTGACGCGGATGGATGCGGCCGCCCAGGATGAATGATAGGCATCGAGAGCACCGTTCAGCGCGGCACGCAGATGCCTGCCCGACGGGTCGGTGTGCTTGAAGCCCTTGACGACGATGATCTGACGATAGCGGTTGCGCAGACGGGCGATGGTTGGCACGACGGCCGGCAGGCGGACGAGATGTTCCGTCCGTTCGGGAATGAGCTGCTGCACGATACGGGCATGATGCGCGACCTGCGCTTCATCCAGTCCCGACAATTCGATGACGACGAAGCGTACGTATGGCGGATACATGGCCTCGCGTCGCGAGGCGAATTCCTCTTCGAGCCAGGGAGCGTAGTTGCCGGTCACGGCTGCGACGACGGCCGGGTGGTCGGGACTGCTGGTCTGGATCACCACCTCGCCCGGTTTGTCGGCCGTACGTCCCGCACGCCCGGAAACCTGCGTCAGGAGTTGTACGGTACGCTCTGCGGCACGGAAGTCGCTCTGATGGAGCTGCTGGTCCGCATTCACCACACCGACCAGCGTTACGCGGCCGATGTCGAGTCCCTTGGCGATCATCTGCGTGCCGATGAGGACGTCGATACCGCCGTCGGAGAAGCGTTGGAGGATGGTGCGATGTGCACCCCTGCGTGTGGTCGAGTCGGCGTCCATGCGGTGGATCGTGGCGTCGACGTTGTGCTGGCGCAGGTAGTCGGCGAGTTCCTCTTCGATCCGCTGCGTGCCGGTTCCCGTTTCCCTGAGCGAGATGCCACCGCACGTCGTGCATACGGTACGTACCGGTTCGGCATAGCCGCAGTAGTGGCAGCGCAGGGAGAACGAGGCCTTGTGATAGGTGAGGGCGACGTCGCAGTTCATGCACATCGGAACATCGCCGCAGTCCGTACACTGGAGCTGTGCCGAATATCCGCGGCGATTGAGGAAGACCAGTGAGCCTTCCTTCCGCAGGATGCGCTGTTCGATCTCGTGCAGGAGCATCGGGCTGTAGGCGCCCGTCGCCGGATTCGCCTTGCGTTCGGTGCGCATGTCGACCACCCGGATCGATGGCATGATGGCGCCGTCCACACGCGTGGTGAGACGCAGGTGATGATAGCGGCCGGTGTTGACGTTGTGGATGGTTTCGAGCGACGGTGTCGCCGAACCGAGGACGACAGGACATGCTTCGAGATTCGCCCGCATGACGGCTGCGTCGCGTCCGTGATAGCGTGGTGCAGGGTCGTCCTGCTTGTAGGTGGATTCGTGTTCTTCATCCACGATGACGATGCCGACATCGGGCAGGGGCGCGAAGATAGCCGAGCGTGCACCGATGACGAGGGGCGACGTTCCGTCCTTGATGGAACGCCAGGTGTCGGCACGTTCGCCGACGCTCATGCGACTGTGCAGGAGGGCCACACGTTCGCCGAACATCGCACGGAATCGGTCGGACAGTTGCGGTGTGAGCGATATCTCGGGTACGAGAAGGAGTGCGGTCCGCCCCTGTTCCAGCGCATGTGCGATGACACGCTGATAGACCAGCGTCTTTCCCGATCCCGTGATACCCTCGAGCAGGAACGGCACGAAGGTCTTCGTGTCGATGGCCTGGACGATGGCATCGACGGCCGTCCGTTGTTCCGGTGTGAGCTCCAGGTCCGTCTCGTCACGCGATGACAGCCGTCCTTCACGGTGGCCATCGTGATCGCGTACGACGTCGATCTCGACGATGTCGACGAGTCCCTTCTTCACCAGTGCGTCCAGCGCCGATGCAGTCGTGTCGTTATCCTGGAGAAGCTGGCTGCGGAGCGAGGGCCCTTCTCCACGCATGGCAGCGAGGTAGAGCTGGCTCAGGAGCAGCGACTGTTTCGGAGCACGATGGTCGAGCTGATCGAGGGCATTGCGCAGAGCCTGGTCGTCATCGAGCAATGCGGAGGCGATACGCGCGGCCTTCTGTCGTTTGGGACCGGCCTGCGCTTCGATATCCGTCACGATCCGGATCAATCCTGCACGTTGGAGAGCATCGAGCTGGTCGGCGATCGTCGTCGAGTCGAGTTTCTTCTGGAGATAGGCTACGGTGACGTCGCCGGTATGACCGTGCAGGGCTTCGAGCAGGGCGGCGCGTTTCGGTGCGCGCCTCTGCAGATGCGTCCATTCCTCGTCCGTGGGTTCGCGCAGCATGCTCACACGGATGACGCCTTCGGGCGACAGGCCCGACGGCAATGCCGCATGGAGGGCTTCGCCCCACGAGCACAGATAGTATTCGGCCATCCAGCGCGTCAGCGAGAGCACGGGAGCGGGGAAGGCAGGCTCGTCGTCGAGGAGTTCCAGGATCGGGCGTACTTTGGGATGCGCCTCGACGTCCATCGCCACGATCGTACCTGTGAGGATCCGTTTGCCCAACGGTACGAGTACCCGGCATCCTGCACGCGCATGGGCCGCTTCTTCGGGCAGCGCATACGTGAAGACGTCCTGTCGGGGGACGGGCAGTGCGACGGAAACACAGGAACGATGGGTGAACACGGGAGAAGACGTCGGTGGGAAACCTCGAAAATACGGTCCATTTCCTTGCCACGATGGACTCAATACGTGGACGATCCCATCGTCATCGGCACGGATACGGCTATTTTTGCAGGAAGATATGCAACACCTCAAACAGCTCGTCGCCGCCTTTCTCATGGCCCTGGCGGCCCATCCTCTGGCCTCGTGCGCGCCCGGTCCGGAACCGGCCGCCGAAGCGCCGCTGTACACCGAATCGAGGGCCGTCGTCGCGGACGACGATATCTCGACGTCGAGGCAGAACGCCATCACGCGTGCCGTGAAGAACTGCTCGCCGGCCGTCGTCGGCATCAACGTCACGGAAGTGCACGAGCAGGTCTACAGGGATCCGTTCGATGCCTTCTTCGAAGACGATCCGGTATTCCGCCGATACTTCCAGCCGAGGGCATACAAGCGTCAGTATACGGTGCGCGGCCTGGGCTCCGGCTTCCTGATCTCGAAGGATGGCTACATCATCACGAACGACCACGTCGCCGGCAACGCATCGAAGATCGTCGTCACCTTGACCAATGGCGAGAAGTACGACGCCGAAATCATCGGCACGGATCCCACGACCGACGTAGCGCTACTGAAGATCAAGGGCGAGAACTTCCCGTATCTCAAGCTGTCCAACAGCGAGGACGTCCAGGTCGGGGAATGGGCCATCGCCTTCGGCAATCCGTTCGGACTGTTCGACAACAACGCCAAACCGACCGTCACGGTGGGTGTGGTGAGCAACATCGGCGTGAACTTCACGCAGCCGGACGAACGCGGCGGAGACCGTGTCTATCGAGGTATGATCCAGACCGACGCGGCCATTTCGTCGGGCAATTCCGGCGGACCGCTCGTCAACGCACTCGGCGACGTCATCGGTGTGAATACGGTCATCTATTCCACGGCACAGAATGCCCGTGGCGCGGGATCCATCGGTATCGGATTCTCGATTCCGATCAACCGCGTGAGGACCATCGTCGATCGCATCCGCAAGCACGGTACCATCAACCGGGACTTCTGGACCGGACTCGAGATGCAGGGGATCACGGAAGAAGTGGCCTCGTACTTCAAGATCGATCGTACGGACGGCGTCTTCGTCACGCGCGTCTATCCGAACAGCCCTGGAGCGCGTGCGGGTATCGAGCCCGGTGATATCATCGTGGCCATCGACGGCAGGCCGGTCGTGAAGAACGAAGACGTGAACGTCGCCGTCCTCGACGGTGAAGTAGGCAATACACTCAAACTGACGATCGTGCGGGGCAGCAAGGAAGAAACGGTGTCCCTCACGCTTACACAACGTCCCCGGAGCGGCAGTGCCAGAAACTAGTACAAGCGGTCAGACAGGCAGCATCCTTCGTGCGCAGGATCTGATGAAGGTCTACAAGAAGCGTACGGTGGTGAAGGGAAGTACCCTCTCCGTCAAGCAGGGTGAGGTCGTAGGATTGCTCGGTCCCAACGGTGCGGGCAAGACGACGACGTTCTACATGATGGTGGGGATGGTGAAGCCGAACAGGGGGCGCGTCTTTCTCGATGATGGCGACATCACGGGAACGGCCATGTACAAGCGTGCCCGCCGTGGGATCGCCTATCTTCCGCAGGAAGCGTCGATCTTCCGCCGGCTCTCCGTCGAACAGAACATCACGGCCATCCTTCAGCTCAAGCGTATGTCGTCTGCCAGACGCAAGGAACGTCTGGAGGAACTGCTCGAGGAATTCGGTATCACGCGTATCCGCAAGAGCAAGGGCTACATGCTCTCGGGGGGCGAACGTCGCCGCTGCGAGATCGCCCGGGCCCTCGCCACGGATCCGAAATTCGTCCTGCTCGACGAGCCCTTCGCCGGTATCGACCCCATCGCGGTCGAGGATATCATGCAGATCGTGCGACAACTGCGCACGAAAGGAATCGGCGTCCTGATCACCGATCATAACGTCCATGAGACGCTGTCCATCACGGACCGCGCCTATATTCTCATCGACGGAAGCATCTTCGTGAACGGTACGGCCGAAGACATCGCAGCCAATGCCGAAGTACGCCGCCGTTATCTCGGCGAGAATTTCACGCTCGGCCGTTACTGACCCCAGGAGAGCTGAAGGAAGACACTCTGCGATGGACCGAGATTGGCCACCGTCTCCGTATAGGCATAGTTGAGCACGTTACGCCCGCCGAGCGTCAGTTTCAGCGGGAGCTTCGTCATGGCGTTCATCGACCAGACGAGACGCGCATCGACGATATGCGTCGGGACGCGGGCATCGGCATCGGCGATGAAGAGTTTCAGCCGATCGTCCACCCGCTCCACACGATTGAGAAACCGGTAATCGCATTGCAGTTCGACGGCGTCGAACGGACGCCAGAACGCACGGCTGTACCAGATGATGTTGTTGCGGAACGGCAGTGTATTGTCCTGGACCAGATCCCGCGGCAGCATGGCCGTGATCCCGGTTTCCATGCCGAGTCCGTCGGCGATCATCATGCGGGCCGTGGCTTCCGCACCGAGGACACGTGCGCGCGTGACGTTGCGGAAGACGATGGGGCTACCCGGCTGTGCGAAGTCGAACGTCGGTTCTATGAGATCGTAGAGTTCGTTGTCGAACACGGCGATGTCGAGTTCGACGGGCAGCAGCAGGACGCCCGTGTGATGGGCTCCGATCTCGGCCGATACGGAGCTTTCGGCAAGGATGTTCTCGTTCGGGCTTACCTGGAACGGACCGTACCGTATGCGGGCATAGCGTTCCGCGATGGTCGCCGCACGGAAGCCTCTGCCTACGGATGCGCGCAGTGTGGTCTGTTCCGAGGCATGCCACGTCATGCCGAACTTCGGACTGAATTCGAGCTGCGACGTGCGTCCACCCGTTTCTTCGCGATCGGCACGTACGCCGGCCGTGACGATGAGATCGTCGACGAAGGTGAACTCCGCCTGCGCATAGCCGCTGACGACGCTCTGGAGCTGGTTGCCGTAGACGTCCGAACGTACGCTGTTCAATCGGGCGTTGAGTCCTGCCGTGATGACGGTCGTCGATGAGAGCATCGACGTGAGCTGCGCTTCGGCGTTATAGGTGGAGGCCGTAGACTGGTTGGAATCGACGGGCGTGCCTGTCTGCGTATTCTCGAATCGGGTGACGAAGACACCGGGGCGTACGACGAGGGACGTCGTACCGGACAGGATCTGACTGAATTCGAGGGCCGCCGCCAGTTTCGTGGAACGCAGCCGCTCGTCCGGCTTCTGATCCGTGGGCGGGAAGGTGGCGCGCGCCAGACTCTCCCAATAGAGGTAGTTCTCCTTGTCGTCCACCGCTCCCAGAGCGAACAGCTTGAGCGATGTTCTTTCGTTCGGCTGCCACCCCAGCTTCGTGTAGCCGAAGCCGCGTACACCTGCATCGAAATCGCGATAGCTCTGGTCCTGACGGATGCCGCCGCTGGCGTTCACGCTGAACTGTCCGAAGGCCCTGGCATATCGAAGGTCGGCGCCCGACTGGATCGACGGTACATCCGAATACCGCCATTGCTGATACTTCGGCAGTGGATAGACACCCGCATAGATCCTTGCATTCAGTTCACCGGTATCCGTCGCCTCCTTCGTGATGAGACTCACCACACCTCCGAGGGCCCCCGTACCGTAGAGTGCCGAGCCTGCACCCTTGATGACTTCCACGCGTTCGATGTCCGCCACGGGCAGGACGTCGAACTTGATGTCGCCGTTATCTCCCGACAGGAGCGGGAAGCCGTCCATCAATACCATCGTGCGCGAGCCTACGCCGAAGGCGAAGCCGGAAGAACCGCGGATGTTGACCTGGTCCTTCGCGACGGTGACGCCACTGACGTAGCCGAGTGCTTCGTCCAGACGCGTGATGTTGCGTCTGGACAGGTCGGCCTGATTCATCACGGCGACGCTGATGGGAACGTCCTGTACGGCCTGGACGCGTTTGTTCGCGCTGACGACGACTTCGTTGGTACGGATAGGCGAGGCGAGCATCGTGAAGACGACGTCGCGTGTTTCATCGCGGTTCAGGAAGACCTGCGTCCGTGTCGGTTCATAGCCCACGAGCGAGGCGGCTATCGTGACGTTACCCGAAGGAAGCCCCTTGATATGGAAGCGTCCGTTCGAATTCGAGATCGCGCCCTGCCGCGTGCCTTCGATGCGGATGGTGACGCCGCCGAGGGGATCACCCGTGGCACGGTCCGTCACGAGACCGGTGATGGTGCCGAGATCGGCATGCAGCAGCACCGATGAATACAGCAATGCCATGACGGTGATCAGGACGCGATACATCGGGAGGCGATTCATTCGAAGGGCTGGGGAGGCAGGTTAGCGAAGTCGACGGTGAAGTCGATGTTGACGCGTCGATCCCGTTCGACGTGAACGGAGGCGGGGCGTGACGGATCGCCGTCGATGTCGACGACGCTGAGCATCCTCCAGTCGGCCGCGATGTCCGGTCCATACCTCATCGCCACGACGACGTAGGTGAAGGTGCGCGGAGCACCGGGAATCTGCAGTTCGTACGTCGACGATTCGACGCGGGCGGGAAGCTGCGTCGTGAAGACGGCCTTGCCGCCGAGAATGGCGGGCAGGATCTGTTGTGGCGTTCTCGGGATGGAGTCGAAGACGACGACGCGAACGTCGTAGACGGAATCCGCCGGCCATGCCGCCGGACCATCCTTGTAGGTGATGGTGCCGCTCAGGCCCGTGAAGGGCGGTGGTGCGATGGTAGGATCGAGGCCATCGCAACCGCACAGGATGACGATGGCGATACATACGGGAAGGAGCCAGCGAATCATGGCGCAACTTACGCATTGCATGGAACGCTGCCTGCGTATTATTGAACCATGAAACCAGTACTGGATCCTGTATCCGTTCGAACGCTCGATGCTGCATGCATCGCCGAAGCCGGGTTGTCCGCCGCCGGATTGATGGAGCAGGCGGCACGGTCCGCGTCGAAGATCGTGAAGACGCTGCTGCGTCCTGATCGACGATCACGGATACTGATCGCATGCGGAGCGGGCAACAACGGCGGCGATGGTTATGCGATCGCATGGATGCTCGCGGATATCGCCGACGTCACCGTCATCGCCACGGAAACGTCACGGCATACGACCCCGGAGACGCATACGAATCGCCGCAAGGCCGAAGCATGCCGCCCCATTCGCCCGATACACGATATCGATACCATCGTGAGCGAAGGTTGGGACGTCGTGATCGATGCCCTGATCGGCGTCGGTGGTTCGGGGAACCTGCGCGATCCCCTGCGTCATGTCGTCGACGCACTGAACGGTGTCCATGCGTTGAAGGTAGCAATCGACGTTCCGACCGGACTCGATGCATCGACGGGTGCGTGTGACGGTCCCGTCTTCCATGCCCATCATACGATCACCATGGCCGCGCTGAAGCCCGGGCTGCTACGTGGACGTGGTCGACGCGTCTGTGGAGTCCTGCACGAAGCCGACATCGGCGCTCCCGACGACCTGGTGTGGCGATACATCCGTGGCTTCGTGATGGAAGGATCGGACATACGGAACCTGTTGCCACGACGCGATGACGCGACGTCGAAGTTCGACTACGGTCGCATACTCGTGATCGCCGGATCGACGGCCATGCCGGGCGCAGCTTCGCTGTGCGCTCATGCCGCCATCGCTTCGGGTGCGGGACTCGTCGAGCTCGCCACACCGTCCGTGCATCCGCACACACCGCGTGAAGTGATCACGCACGTCATGCCCACGACCGATACGGGAACGATCGCACCGTCGGCGAAGGAATCCCTGCATACCCTTGCAGAACGGGCGACGGTACTTGCCGTAGGGCCCGGTCTCGGTATGCATGCCGAGACCATCGCCATGGTGGCCGATCTCGTGAACGGGCTTCCGGAGACGAAGCCCGTCGTCATCGATGCCGATGGTTTGCGCATCGTGCCCCTGCTGACGCGTCCCATGGATAACGTCATCCTCACGCCGCATCTCGGTGAGTTCGCGCGGCTCCTCGGTGAAGAACGTACGTCCATCGTCGATACCGTGATCGAACGTGCCGATGTGTATGCACGCGAACGTGGCTGCATCATGCATGTCAAGGATGTGCCGTCCGTCACGACCGACGGTACGACGATCTGCTATACGATCGGCGGCAATCCGGGAATGTCGACGGCAGGGAGTGGCGATGTCCTTACGGGTATCATCGCCGCGATGTGTGCGCAGCACGTACGACCCTATATGGCCGCTTCGCTCGGCGCCTTCCTTCATGCGACGGCCGGTGACATCCTGGCCGTATCGCAGCCCATGGAAACGATGATGGCCGGTGATCTGATCGGGGCGATGAAGGGAGCGATTCCACGATGACGTCGACCGGCCGCCGTTGGCTTCTGTCCGCGCCGTTGATCGGCGCATCCATCACGTTGTTCTGGTTGTCGTCGATTCCCGGGCTCACCGTTCCGGATCTCGGCTTCGGCTGGCAGGACAAGCTCGTGCATGCGGCAGCCTATGCCGTCTATGGCATCGCCGTACAACTCGCCGTGATAGGGAACAGACCTAGCGTGTCCGCTTTCGGGCTCGCTTCGTGGTCGCTTTCTGTCGGCCTTGCTTTTGCGTTGACCGACGAATGGCACCAGTCGTACGTCCCGCACCGCGTTGCCGGATTCGATGACGTGGTTGCTGACGTTGTGGGGTTGCTGTTTTCCTGCGCACTGATTTCTTCGGTGCGATCGCGCTTCGGCGTTCGGGAGCAGGAGGCACGACGGCCGCAGCAGGGGGGGGGACGACGACGGGAGTCCGGTAACTGAAGGCTGCCAGTATCGCACCGGCATCGTTCTCCCTGGCCTTGTATGTACCGACGCTCGGACCATTGGAGATGAAGGAGAAGGCGAGCGGTTCGCCATCGGCGGTAGTCACGTAGCCGGAAAGAGCGCTCACGTTCCGCAGCGTACCCGTCTTGCCCACGAGGTTGGCCTCGGCGCGCGTTCCCGTCATCCTGCCGCGCAACGTACCGTCGCGTCCGGCGATGGCCAGCGTCGCCCGGAACTCGTCCGCATAGGGCTGCGTGGCGATCTCGCGCAGGAGGTTGGTTTCGATGGACGCCGACACGCGGTTGCGTCGGGAGAGTCCGCTGCCGTCGTTGAACAGACATCCCGTTCGCTGGATGTCGAGCGAGTCGAGGATCTCGAGCATCGCCTTCTTCGCACGCACGGCCGTTGTCGTATGATCACCGCAATGGGCGCCGACCATCTTGAAGACATGCTCTGCGAGATAGTTGTCGCTGCGCTTGTTCACCACCGAGGCGAAGTCGACGAGGGGACGCTGGAACGAGACGAGGCGTCGTGCGGCCGGGGGCGCATGCTTTTCCGAAACGGTACCGTCGATGTCGATGCCGCCCGCCCGCAGTCTGCTGTAGAGCGTTCCCGCCGCCGCGAGTGCGGGACGTGACATCGAAACGTACTTCGACACGGTACGGTTGGCACCGGGTGAGCCGCTCACGACGAACTGCTGGAAGCCGTTGTCGAGCGTTCTGCTGTTGACCTGGAGCCGTCCGCGTCGTGCACGTCTGCCTTTCGCCGGTGCGCCTCCCGCAATGACGACATCGAAGGTCTCGCTCGACGGAATGGTCTGTACCGAAACGCGTCCACCGACGGAACCCGTCACGAGAACGGTGACGGTTCCCTTGTTGACCGTGAGCGCAGCGACGGGCGGCATGGGCTGTACCTGTTCACCATCGCCACTGTAGACGGCCCGGTCGCCGACGGGATCGAAGTGCGAGTTGTCCGCATAGACGTTACCCGTGATGCGTTTCACGCCCGCGGCACGGACCTTGTCCGCGAGGTCTTCGAGATCGTTGACGGTGAGCAGGGCATCGCCACGGCCGATGAGATAGACGTTGCCGTGCAGCGTTCCCTTGTCGTCGAGTCGTCCGTCCGTATGGATGTCCGTGTTGATGCCGCCGTTCGGACCGAAGAGATGGAAGGCCGCAGCGGTGGAGAAGAGCTTCGTCGTGGATGCCGGCGTCAGCATGAGGTTGGGATTGCGCTCGTAGAGCACGTTCCCTCGCTTGAGCGAGACGACGTAGCCGCTGAACTGCGCACTGCGATGGGCAGGACCACCGAAGACGGCATCGAGCCTGCTGCGCAATGCGGCGAGCGCCTTCGTGCTGTCGTATTGCGAAGGGATCGGAAGATTGATGGACGTTGGTTGCTGACGGGATGAATCCTGGGCACTGGCGCCGAAGCATGAGGCAAGGGCAACGATCGCCGTCAGCAGCGAAGGTATCGTCGAGCGGATGGACAACGGGAGTTCCTCAGTGGCTGCCGTGCAAAAATACGAGATCATCCCGTGTAAGAACGTATCAGCATCTCATATGCCGTATCGGTGATGATCTTTTCCGCGATTCCTGCAGGATCGCCCTCGTACCAGCGATAGCGCCGGTCTCTACCGAACCACGTAAGCTGACGCTTCGCGTAGTTGCGCGTCGACTGCTTCATCCGCTCGAGAGCGGTCGCTGCGTCCATCTCTCCGTGCAGTACGGCGAGCGCTTCCGTATAGCCCACGGTATGCAGGGCCTGCGCAGTCGGCGGGATACCCAGTGCGAGGACGCGTTCCGTTTCCTGCACCAGGCCTGCCTCCCACATGAGGTCGCAGCGATGGTTGATGCGCTCGTACAGGATGGGACGAGGTTGCGTGACGACGATACGATGCGGTTCGTACGGTCCTGGTGTGCGTGGTGCATCCCATGTGGACGAGAAGGGCATTCCCGTCATCCGGTGATACTCGAGAGCACGGAGCACGCGCCGGGGATTCATGTCCGTATACCGTGCCGCAGCGCGCGGATCGATGATGGAGAGCTCGCGATACAATGCCTCGCGTCCTTCTCGCTCGAAGCGCTCGTGCATATGGGCACGCACATCGGGATCGGTGGCGATGACCGTTTCCGACAGACCGTCCAGGAGCGCATCGATGTAGAGCCCCGATCCTCCTACGAGGACAGGGAGGACGTCCGGGGCGATCCCCGCGATCGCCTTCGCGGCATCCCGTGCGTAGTCGGCCGCATTGTACGGTTCCGACGGCTCGAGAAGGTCGATGCAGTGATGCGGGCAAACCCGTTGCTCGTCCGGTGTCGGCTTGGCCGTACCGATGTCGAGATGGCGGTAGACCTGACGCGCATCGGCACAGACGACTTCGATCCGGAGTCGTGCGGCGAGAGCGAGTGAGACGGCCGTCTTTCCTGCGGCCGTTGGACCGGCGATGACGAGAACGGGACGATGGTCAGCGACCGGAGGCATCTTCCCATCCCTGGCGTCCGATGAGCGGAACGAACTTGAACGGCCCCAGGTCGTCGACCGACCACGTCTCGTCGCCCGTACGTGTGACGCGATAGAGCGTCTGCTGGTTGGTGTCACCTACAGGGACGAGCAGACGTCCTCCGATGGTGAGCTGTCGTGCCAGGGCTTCGGGAACGTCTGGTGCACCTGCCGTAACGATGATGCCGTCATAGGGTGCATGCTCCGTCCAGCCTATCGTACCGTCGCCATGACGGCACGTCACACGATAGCCGAGGGATTCGAGGATGGCGCGCGATTTCTGGTGAAGCGCGGCATGGCGTTCGATGGTATAGACGCGGGCGCCGAGTTCGGCGAGTACGGCTGCCTGGTATCCGCTGCCCGTTCCGATTTCGAGCACCTTCATACCCGGCACGACGGCCAGGTATTGCGTCATGAACGCAACGGTGAAGGGCTGGGAGATGGTCTGACGGTCGTCGATGGGCAGTGCCGTGTCTTCATAGGCGCGGCTGCGTATCGCCTGCGGTACGAACTGTTCGCGCGGGATGCGTCCTATCGCCGCGAGGACGTTCTGGTCGGTGATGCCACGCTGACGGAGCTGGAAGAGGAGGTGTTGACGTTGTTCGTCGAATACCGTGTTCGTTCTGGGATGATGACGGGATACCATGAAGATCGGAATGGGGTCATGATGCGGCCATTGCCGCGATATGTTCCTGGAGAAGGCTCTTGAGGTGCTCGGGAGCGATGTCTATTTCGAGGTCGCCCTGGTAGGCGATGCTGATGGAGCCGGTTTCCTCCGAGACGATGAGGGCTACGATGTCGGCCTGTTCGCTGAGGCCCAGGCCGGCCCGGTGCCGGGTGCCGAGATTCTTCGTGCCCACCTTCTGCTGGCTGCTGAGAGGCAGGACGCAGCGTGCGGCTACGACGGTCTGGTTGTCGATCACCACGGCACCATCGTGCAGTGGCGAGCGGGGATTGAAGATCGACAGCAGCAGTTCCGCCGATACGGCTGCCTGGAGTTCGATCCCGGTTTCGATGGTGACCTTGATATGTTCGGAACGGGAGAAGACGATGAGTGCACCGATGTGCTTGGCGGCCATTTCACGTGCGGCATCGACCACGTCGTCGATCGTCTCGTTGTCGCTGGTCCTGATGAACAGACGGAACAGACGTGATTGTGTGAGCATGAGCAGCACGCGGCGCAGTTCGGGCTGGAACAGGACGATGAAGGCGATGAGACCGATGTCCGCGATACGTCTGAGCACCCAGTTCACAGTCTTCAGGTTCGCCGCCTCCGTGATGAAGGACAGGGCGAGGAGGATGACGAGGGCGAAGAGGATCTGGACGGCGACGGTATCGCGCAGGGCGCGATAGACTACATAGAACAGGATGGCGATCACGAGCACGTCGATCACGTCGACGAGCCATACCGATAGAAAACCGATGCGGAACAGTTCGATCATGCAGTGGAGCCGTTGTTCAAATCCGCACGCTCGTAAGCGCCGATGATTTCCGCGACGAGACGGTGACGCACGACGTCGACCTTGTCGAATTCGACGAAGCCGATTCCCTGGATTCCCTTGAAGAGCTGATGGACGTCCGTGAGGCCCGAGTCCGTACGTCTGGCGAGGTCGATCTGTGTGACGTCACCCGTGACGATCGCCTTGGAGTTCTTGCCGAGGCGCGTGAGGAACATCTTCATCTGCATCCTCGTCGAGTTCTGCGCTTCGTCGAGGATGATGAAAGAGTTGTTCAGCGTGCGGCCTCTCATGTAGGCGAGGGGAATGATCTCGACGATACGGCGATCGAGCATGCTCTTCAGCTTGTCGGGGCTCACCATATCGGCCAGGGCATCGAGCAGGGGGCGCAGATAGGGGTCGACCTTCTCCGAGATGTCGCCCGGAAGAAAGCCGAGCGATTCGCCTGCCTCCACGGCCGGACGGGACAGGATGATGCGTGTGACTTCGTTGGCGCGGAGCGCGCTCAGGGCCATGGCCACGGCGAGGAAGGTCTTGCCCGTACCTGCCGGCCCGATACAGAAGACGAGATCGTTCGATTGTGCCTTCTGATAGTATTCCATCTGCCGCGGCGTGCGGGCGCGAATGACTTCCTTCTTGCCCCAGAGGATGACGCTGTCCAGTTCGTCCGTGCTCACCTGCGGGGCCTGGCCGGCACGGCCGCCATCCACGAGGTCGATGATCATGGAGACATCCGTCAGGCTCAGCTTGCCGTTGCGTTGCAGCGTATAGAGAAGTTCATTGAAGATCATCTCGATCTTGCGCACTTCGGCCGGCTCGCCGCGCAGGATGATCGTATCCCCGCGCACTGTGATGGCCGTATCGAACTTGTTCTCGATGAGCTGCAGGTTGGACTCCTGCGAACCGAACAGGTCGAGCGGGTCGACGTCGGTGATCTTGATCTTCTTTTCGACGATATGCATGCGTAGAAGGTTGGTTAGGGAATGGTTCGGCAACATACGAAAAGGGCCGACCCTTTTGGGAGTCGGCCCTTGTGAAGATTCTTCGAACGGCTGATCAATGACCTGCTTCGCTGCTCTTCTTTTCCGTTGCGGGAGCGGGCGTCGTTGCCGTGGTGGCGTCGGCGGCACGGACGGCTGCAGCGCGCTTCTTGCGCCAGTAGGAACGTTCAGCCTTCATTTCGTCGGAGGTCTTCGGACCGGCCGGAGGAACCGTCAGTACCCAGCCCGGCTGGATGACGTCGGGGTTCTTGATCTTGTCGGTGTTGGCTTGCCAGATCTTGGGCCACTGGAACGGATCGGCATAGATTTCGGGACGGCCGGAGATGTTCCAGAGGCAGTCGCGGTTTTCGGCCCACGTACCGACGGTGTACCCCTTGATCTTCTTCTCGCGGTAGAGACCCTTGATGTCACGGGCCAGGGCGATGATGCGATCGTAGAATTCGGGAAGGATGGAAACGCGTTCCTTGCGCATGTCGTTCAGTTGCGTTTCGAGTGCCTTCACTTCGTCCTGCTTGTCGGCGAGTTGATCGTCCGACATCCGCTGCATTTCACGAACGCGACCTTCGAGCTGGCCAAGGCGTTGGCGGAAGCTGGCGACATCCGCTTCCGTTGCACCGAGCATCGAATAGATGTCGTCGTTGCATGCCTTCAGTCCCTGGACGGCTGCGGCGAGGTCGGACTCGGATTTCTGGATGTCGGTCTTGATGCCACCGAGCTTGGTGGACAGGGTGCCGTTCGAGCCCTTGTACTGGAGGATGCGTGCATCCGCTTCGTCGCACGTCAGTTCTTCATCGGGCTTCGTTGCCGGCGGCGGCGGTGTCTGGTCTTGCGCGAGTGCCGGGGCGATCATACCGCCACACAGCAATGCGATCAACAGAAGGTTCTTCATTGGTTTGATCTCTTGAGTTGTTTCGTATTCAGTTCATTGGCAGGGAAGACAGGGGCTCAACGCTTCTTCTTCGTGTCCGTCTTCACCGGTTCGGTGGGAGCGGGCACTGCGTTGGGGTTGTAATCTGGCCATACGTTGTCCGGCCACTTTGCCAATTTGTCCTGCACGAATGCCTTCTGTTCGTTGCATTTCCGAACGTCGTTCTGGCGCGAGCTCAACTCACCGGAGATGCGTGTCTTGTCACGCTCGGCCTTTTCGATATCGGCCGTGAGTTGTTTTTCTTCGGTGCGAAGCTGGCGTATCGACGCCAACTGCTCATCCTTGATCTTGCAAGTACACGACGAGAGCACGACTGCCGCACCCAGCGACAGTATGGCGGCGGCTCCTACCCCTACACGTGGAAAACGCATAATCTCCTCCATTTGATACGACATGCGGTGAATGCACCGGGCTGCATTCGTGCTAATGCTGCTTGTGCGAGATTCGACCGCCGACTCAGGCTAATGTTCCCAAATATACTGATAACTTTGTGTACTCATCCTAGACGTTCGCGTTAACTCTCCATGAATGAATTGCTGCCCAAGACCTACACTCCGGCGGATGCCGAACCACGCTGGTATGCGGCGTGGGAACGTGCCGGACATTTCTCATCCGCTCCTTCCGAACGCGAGCCGTATTCGATCCTGATGCCGCCTCCGAACGTGACGGGTATCCTTCACTTCGGTCATGTACTGAACCATACGCTCCAGGATATGTATATCCGCTGGAATCGTCTGCGCGGCTTCGAGACATGCTGGTTTCCCGGACTCGATCATGCCGGTATCGCCACGCAGTCGAAGGTCGAACAGGAGCTGAAGAAGGAAGGTCTCTCCCGTTACGATCTGGGTCGCGATGCCTTCGTCGATCGCGTGTGGCAATGGAAGGAGAAGTACGGTGGCATCATCCTCCAGCAGCTGCGGACTCTCGGCAACTCGTCGGACTGGGAGCGCACGCTGTTCACGATGGACGACAGTGCTTCCAATGCCGTACGCGACGTCTTCATCCGGTTGTTCGATGAGGGACTGATCTATCGCGGCAAGCGCATCATCAACTGGTCGCCCGTGGCACAGAGTGCGTTGAGCGACGAGGAGGTGGTATTCAAGGAAGTCAAGGAACACATCTATACGCTGCGATACCATCTCGAGGATGGTTCGGCGACGTTGCTCGTGGCGACGGTACGCCCGGAAACGATCTTCGCCGACGTCGCCGTGGCCGTGAATCCACGCGATGAACGGTATGCCCACCTGATCGGCAAATACGTCATCGTACCGATCGGCGGACAACGCGTTCCGATCATCGCCGACGACTATGCCGATCCGACGTTCGGTACGGGCTGCGTGAAGATCACGCCCGCCCACGATCCGAACGACTTCGAGATAGGCGTCCGTCACGGACTGCCGATGCCGTCGTGCATCAACGCCGATGCGACCCTGAACGAGCTGGCAGGGGAGTTTGCCGGTCTCGATCGCTTCAAGGGACGACGGAAGATCGTAACGGCGCTCGAAGAACGCGAGCTCATGGAGAAGGTCGAAGACTATACGCACAATGTCGGCTTCTCCGAACGTGGTGGCGAAGTCGTCGAACCGTATCTGAGCGATCAGTGGTTCGTCAACATGAAGCCTCTGGCGGAACCCGCGCTCAAGGTCGTCCTCGACGGTGAAGTCCGGTTCTATCCGGAACATTGGGTGAAGACGTACGAGCACTGGATGACGAATATCCGCGACTGGTGCATTTCGCGTCAGCTATGGTGGGGCCATCGCATTCCCGTCTACTATTCGGAGGATGGGCGCTACACTGCCGCCCATTCGTCGGAAGAAGCATGTGGAAAACTCGGCCTGCCCGCAGGAACGCCCCTGATCCAGGATCCGGACGTACTGGACACGTGGTTCTCGTCATGGCTCTGGCCGTTGACGACGATGGGATGGCAGGGCGAAGAGAACGGCAAGGAAGGCCCCGATGCCGCACGACTCATGGACTACTACCTGCCGACCGATCTTCTCGTGACCGGGCCGGATATCATCTTCTTCTGGGTAGCACGGATGATCATGGCCACGCTCAAGTTCCGTGGTACGGTCCCGTTCAAGGATGTCTACTTCACGAGTATCATACGAGACAGCAAAGGCCGTAAGCTTTCCAAGTCGTTGGGTAATTCACCTGATCCGCTTGACGTGATGTCGAAGTACGGCGCGGATGCAGTAAGATTTACAATGATTTACCTTGCTCCGCTCGGACAGGATGTGCGTCTCGACGTCGACGAGAAGACGCAGGACATCCCCTCGATGGAGATCGGCCGTAACTTCGCGAACAAGCTCTGGAACGCGGCCCGTTTTCTCCAGATGAAGAAGGTCGAGGCCGATCTGCCGGAAGGAATCGCACCGTCCTTCACGTTATCAACAGCCGACATGTGGATAACGTCGCGCTACAACTCCACTGTAGCTGCTGCAACGCAAGCCCTTGAAGATTATAAGCTAACGGAATATTCGAAGACGCTCTACGACTTTGTCTGGCGGGACTTCTGCGACTGGTACGTCGAAGTCTTCAAGGTGCAGTTCAATGCGCATCAGGATGCCGGATATCGTGCGGGATTGCTCGTCTTCGCCTTCTCCATCTTCGAAGGCGTGTTGAAGCTCCTGCATCCCGTCATGCCGTTCCTTACCGACGAACTGTGGCATGGTCTGTTCGGACACGACGACGCCCGTACGGTAGGTCTCGCAGGTGTACCGGTCGTGGATGCCGCGGCCATCGTGCCTGATACGGAAGCCCGATTCGACCTGCTGCAGACCGTCGTCGAAGCCGTTCGTCGTCAGCGTGCCGAAATGGCCATTCCGCCGAGCGAACGTCTGCCGTTGCATCTGTCGTGCGATCCGGACCTTGCCGCCTTCCTGGAAGAGCAGCGCAACATCATCGCGACGTTCGGTCGTTGCAGCGACCTCGTCATCGGTACGAATCTGCCGAAGCCTGCGGGCAGTGTCGCCGACGTCGTCCGGGGTGTGGAAGTCTTCCTCGTTCTCGAAGGCAAGGTCGATCTCGGCAAGGAACGTCAGCGTCTGACGAAGGAACTCGAGCGACTGCGCGGGCAGATCGCCGGAATCGAGAAGAAGCTCTCCAACCAGGGATTCCTCGCCGGTGCCAGGCCCGACGTCGTGGATGTCGAACGACGGAAGCTGTCCGACTGGACCACGACGGCAACGAAGCTTGAGCAGAACATCGCCGGCCTGGCATGAGGCCTGTCGGCTCATGCAGGGAATATTCATCGATCACGTACACAAGAACACGACCGCTCATTATGGATAGCTACATCGTTTCTCCGCTCCGCACACCTGTCGGCAAGTTCGGCGGTGCACTGCGCACGGTTCGTCCGGACGATCTCGGGGCACTCGTCATCAAGGCCGTGGTCGACCGCACGTCGGTAGCTCTGGATGCGATCGACGACGTCATCATGGGATGCGCCAACCAGGCCGGAGAGGACAATCGTAACGTCGCGCGGATGTCGGCACTGCTCGCAGGTCTGCCCGACACTGTACCGGGCGTCACGGTCAACAGACTCTGCGCATCGTCGCTGGAAGCCGTCATCCAGGCCTCCCGTGCCGTCCGTGCCGGTGATGCGAACGTCATCGTGGCGGGTGGACTCGAAAGCATGACGCGTGCACCATATTCGATGCCCAAGAACGTTTCCGGTGGCGCCGTCTTCGGCAACATCACCGCCTACGATACGGCGCTCGGATGGCGCTATCCGAATCCGGCCATGGAAGCCATGTTCCCCCTCGAAGCGATGGGGGAAACGGCCGAAAACGTCGCCGAGCGATGGGACATCGGGCGCGAAGAGCAGGATGCCTTCGCCTTGCGCTCGCATCAGCGGGCCGTCGCAGCGCAGGAACGGGGACTCTACGACGACGAGATCATTCCCGTCGTTCTCCCGGTGAAGAAAGGCGATCCTGTCGTCGTCGCGAAGGATGAATGTCCGCGTCAGGATACCACGCTCGAGAAGCTGGCCGTTCTGAAGCCCGCATTCAGGAAGGGTGGAAGCGTGACGCCGGGCAATGCATCGTCGTTGAACGATGGCGCGGCCGCAATGATCATCGCCAGCGAAGCGGCGTTGGAGAAGCACGCACTTGCGCCGCTCGCACGCATCATCGGTAATGGTGCGGTAGGCGTGGATCCCCGTATCATGGGCATCGGTCCGGTCGGTGCCATTCGCATGGCATGCGAGCGTGCCGGGATCAGGGTCGCCGATCTCGGTCTGGTCGAGATCAACGAAGCCTTCGCCGCACAGAGCATCGCCTGTATCCGTGATCTGGAACTGGACACCGATATCGTGAACGTCAACGGTGGGGCGATCGCCATCGGCCATCCGCTCGGCATGAGCGGTGGCCGGATCCTCGGACATCTCGTGCGCGAGATGCACCGACGCAATGTCCGCTACGGTGCCGCTGCCCTGTGTATCGGTGTAGGTCAGGGACTGGCCGTCGTCGTCGAAAAAGCCTGAGCGACACGACGATGCACGTCTTCGTCATGATACCGGGGCCGGTCCGCAACCTCTTCGTAACCGTCAGGTGATCCGTCATGTCGGCACAGGACATCGATACTCTCTGGGACTACCGGGACCCCGCAGCCTCCGAAGCACGCTTCAGGGAACGTCTCGCGGTGGCCATCGCCGAAGGTGAGCCCCAGGCTCTCCATCTCGAGGTGCGCACCCAGATCGCACGTACGATGTCGTTGCGCCGCATGTTCGACGAAGCCCATGCCGAACTCGATGCCATCGAGCCATCCGTGATCGCGACGAACGAGCCCAGGCTTCATGTGCGGTGGGCCCTCGAAAAAGGACGTACCTGCAACTCGTCCGGACGCCGCGGCGAAGCCGTCGCTGCATTCCTGTCGGCATATGACGTGGCCGAGCGCCACGGCCTCGACTACTATACCATCGACGCGATGCACATGCTCGGCATCGCTTCGCCTGCAGAGGAAGCGCTGGACTGGAACATGCGGGCCATCGCCATGATCGAGCGTACCGACGACGTCCGCTCGAAGGGATGGCTCGGGCCGTTGTACAACAACACGGCCTGGACCTTGTTCGATATGGGGCGATATGACGAAGCCCTGGCGCTGTTCGAAAAGGATATCGTTCTGCGCACCACGATGGGCAGGGCGGAGCAGGCACGTATCGCGCGGTATTCGAAGGGCCGCGTCCTGCGTGCGCTCGGGAGGCTGGACGAAGCGGAAGTCATCCAGAACGCCAATCTCGACGAGATTGAACGGTCGCAGGCCGCCGCCGATGGCTTCGTACATGAGGAAATGGGGGAACTCCTGCTCGCCCGTGGCGACGACGCGGGGGCACGGAAGCATCTTTCACGAGCGTTCGATCTGCTGTCGGCCGACGGATGGATTTCGGCCAACGAACCCGGCAGACTGGAACGATTACGGGTTCTCACGGGCCGTTGAGGGAATCGTACAGGAATCCTGCCAAATGGGAAATCAGCGTTCCAGTGCTCCCAGGTGACGGTACGCATTGAGCAACACTCCTGTTGGCGTGGTCCTCGTACTCACAAATTCGAGGTTGCGGGCGCCGAAACTGTCTGAAAGAAGGCGTTTGCCTCTGCCCAGCAACACCGGATATACGATAAGGATAACCTCATCCGCCAACCCCTCGTCAAGCAGGGTGGACGTTAGCGATATACTTCCGGTAAGAACCAGATCCGGGCCATCTGTCGACTTCAGGTTGCGGAGCCCCTCCAGGATATCTCCGCCCAAGCCCTGTACCGGTCCCCATTCAAGGGTCTCTGGTCTATGAGTGACGACAAACTTCGTTGCGGCGTTCATAGCGTTGGCCATCGGGAAGTCCCCGGCACCAGGCCAGTATCCCAGGAATTCATCGTAGGTCTTGCGCCCAAGAAGCATGTCGAAGTCCTTACCGTATGCTTCCAGAAGCATATTCATCCCTGCTGGGGTACGATAAGGTGCCGTCCATCCTCCGTAGGCGTAGTTCTTGTCATGCTCGATCACGCCGTCAAGGGAGCAATGTTCAAAGATTCTGATCTTTCTCATGTCGTTGCTTCATTGTTTCATGATTGATTGACCAAACGTAGCGCAGACCAGATTCGCACATGGGGTGCGATGTCGACATTTACGGGTGTCATTTAACCATTTGCGTTGATATCGTGATATTGCCGGTACGGAATGCGGCAGGTACGTCATCAACTTGCATACGACCATGATCGATATCCGGGAACGACGTCAGGCGCAAGGTCGGTGGATGGCCGCTCGATGTCGATACGGGATGTGCTCCATTGACCGGACAGAGCGGTTGCAGTCTGCCGCCGGCGGCTTCGTACACGAGGAAATGGGGGAACTCCTGCTCGCCCGTGGCGACGAAGCAGGGGCATGGCAGCATCTTTCACGAGCGTTCGATATGCTGTCGGCGGACCGGTGGGTCCCTGCCGACGAACCGGGCAGACTGGAGCGATTGCGGATCCTCGCGGGCCGTTGAGGGAATGGCATCGGCGTACGTAATTACCAGTATACCATGTGCTTACGGCGATCAGCAACAGGTAGAAATGCGGATTGATCCGACCGACCGGTGGGACGTACGTTTGTAGCGTCCTTAACTCAAGTTCCGATCTGTCGGTAGCAGCAACCTCCAGATCGCCACCACATGAACATTAGACAAGTGCACGACACCATGTCGGGAATGGGAACTGACGCCATTCTTCTTCATGGTCCATCCGGGGCGGTACTCTATGCCGGCCCGACCCTTGCCCCGTTGCTGGGCATGGATGATGTGACGTCCGTGCACAACGTACTGGATGTCGTCCATCCCGATGAACGACGCGAGTTGAAGAATGCCTTTACACGGGGTTTGATCAGAGGAACGGCATACGGTCCCGCAAGACATCGGATACATCACAGGGATATCGGCTGGAGAGACGTAGACATCGTGACACTGCCGGTACGGAACGCGACGGGTAACGTCATCGAACTGCATACGACCATGATCGACATCACGGAACGACGTCAGGCACAGGAACGTACGGCCGTACAGGAGAAACTCCTGCGCGAGACGAACGCTCTTGCCAAGGTCGGCGGATGGCAGCTCGACGTCGATACCGGCGCACTCTACTGGTCGGACGAGGTACGGCGCATCCATGACGTCACCGACGACTACGTACCCACGCTCGATGCAGCCATCGCCTTCTTCGGTGCGGAAGCACGGCCGGTCATCGGACAGGCCATGGAAGATGCGATGACGAAGGGCGGCAATCATGACCTGGAATTGCCGGTCGTGACGGCGAACGGCAGGAATATCTGGGTGCGTACCCTGCTCAAGACGGAGTACGGTGCGGGCGGGCGTCCGAAACGTCTGTTCGGAGCTTATCAGGACATCACCGAACGCAAGGAACAGGAACGACGCCTGGAATCTGCCATCGACCGGCTGACGAAGCACAACAAGCAACTGGAAGAATTCGGCGAGATCATGTCTCACAACCTGCGTGCACCGGTCAGCAACCTCGTGATGCTGCTGCACATGCTCGATCAGGTGCGGACGGAACTGGACCGGCGGGAACTGATCGCCAATCTCTCGTCGTCGGTCGACCAGCTCGTCCAGACGCTGGACGATGTCACGACCGCCGTACGCGTACGTACGGGTAATGCTATGCCGGCGGAACATGTATCGGTAGAGGCTGTCCTCGAGAGGATTACTGCGGAACTCGCCCAGGCCATCAATGCGAAAGGGGCCGTGCTCAGGTACAACCTTCTGGCATGCACGCACATCGACGTCTCGCCGGTCTATCTCGAGCATATCCTCTTCCATCTCCTGCAGAACGCTCTCGTCTACGCATCGCCCGACAGGACGCCGGTGATCGACATCGACACGCGTCTCGTTCAGGACCATGCGGTGATCAGAGTGACGGACAACGGCCTCGGTATCGACCTCGAACGGTACGGAGACAAGCTGTTCAGGCTCAGGACGACCTTCCATCGTCATCATCAGGGGCGTGGTGCGGGGCTCTTTCTCGTGAAGAACATCGTCGAATCCATCGGCGGTACCATCAACGTCTGGAGCGCGGTCGGCAATGGCTCGACATTCGAAGTACAACTCCCCGTGAAAGGGACTCACCGATGACCGTCAAGGCACCCCGGGTTTGTCTGGTCGACGACGACAGGATATTCCAGTTCACGTTGGAGAAGATGCTGCATCATATCCGTCCCGACGTTTCGGTGGTCGGTTTTTCCGATGGCGAGGGCGCCTTCACCTTCCTCAAGGAACATCAGGAGGAAGCGCAGCTCCTGCCGGACGTCCTTCTGCTCGATCTCAACATGCCCTACATGGACGGTTGGCAGTTCCTGGATGCCTTCCAGGAGTTCAGCTCGCACATGGCCAAGAAGATCAGCATCTACCTGGTGAGTTCCTCCATCGATCCCAGGGACGTGAATCGTGCCCGTCAGTACGACGTGGTACGTCAATACGTGCCGAAGCCGATCACGACGGACCAGTTGCGGACCCTGCTTACGTCGACGCAGCCGGTTTGATGGACAGGAGGACGGCACGTCGGTGTCCACGAAACCGTATATTTGCTCCGATGCAATGAACGCACCGTCCGGAACACTCATGTATACCGCACCATATCTGGTCATTCCGCAGATCAAGGATCTGCATCAGATCGACACGTACATCGCCAACGGTGGCTACGAGCAATACCGTAAGGCAGTACGTATGACGCCCGACGAGGTGATCAATGAAGTCAAGAAATCGGGTCTGCGCGGACGTGGTGGCGCATGTTTTCCGACGGGACTCAAGTGGTCCTTCATGCCGAAGGGGAACGACAAGCCGAAGTATCTCGCCATCAACGGCGACGAATCCGAGCCCGGATCCTTCAAGGACCGCCAGATCTTCGAATCCAATCCGCATCAGCTCATCGAAGGCATCATGATCGCCGGCTATGCCATGGGCATCAGCAAGGCCTTCATCTATATCCGTGGCGAGTATCATGCATGGGTACGCATGATGGAAGCGGCTGTCGAACAGGCCTATGCCAAGGGCTACATCGGCGAGCGTATGAAGTCGGCCTTCGGTGGAGACTACTCCATCGACATCGTGGTCCACAAGGGGGCCGGTGCCTACATCTGTGGCGAGGAAACCTCCCTCATGAATTCGCTGGAGGGCGATCGCGCCTATCCGCGGTTCAAGCCGCCCTTCCCCGCGAACAAGGGTCTATGGGGCATGCCCACGACCATCAACAACGTCGAAACCATCGCAACGGTCCCTGCCATCCTGGCTCTCGGACCCGAAGAATACGCCAGGATCGGTGCCCAGGGTCATGCCGGCACGATCCTCTATGGCGTGAGCGGCCACGTGAACAAGCCCGGCGTCTACGAACTGCCGACGGGAACGCTGCTCACCGACATCATCCACAACATCTGTGGTGGTGTTCCCGGGAACAAGAAGGTCAAGGCCGTCATCCCCGGTGGATCGTCCATGCCGCCGCTGCGCGGTGACGAGATCGACGGCATCCGTATGGACGAGGAATCGCTGAAGGTTCTCGGAACCCACATCGGAACGGCCGGCATCATGGTGATGGACGAGGACACGGACATCGTGGCGGTCACGCTGCGTATCGCCCGGTTCTATCACCACGAGTCGTGCGGTCAGTGCACGCCCTGCCGCGAAGGCTGCGGATGGATGGAGAAGGTACTCCATCGTCTGGACCACGGCGAAGCGACGTCCGCCGACATCGACCTGCTTCTGTCCGTCGCTTCGAATATCGAAGGCAATACGATCTGTGCTCTCGGTGATGCGGCTGCATGGCCCGTGCGCGGCTTCATCCTCAAGTTCCGCGACGAGTTCGAGGCACGGTGCAAACCGAACCGCAGCTTCATCTCGCTGAACGTCGTGCACGGTCGTCGCGAATCGGCCCAGACCCTCGTCCGTACCGCCTGACGTTCGGGTCACGTACCATGCAACGAATCGGTCTCGTTGGCGGCAGCTTCAATCCGATCCATATCGCTCATCTGATCATCGCCGACAGGTTCGTCGAACAGATGGAGCTGGACGTCTGCTATTTCGTGCCTGCGAACCAGTCGCCCTTCAAGGCAGGTGTCGCAGTGGCCGATGCCACTCCGCAACAACGGCTGGAAATGGTGCGGCGTGCGGTCGGACAGCATCCGCGCTTCCGTCCGAGTGATGTCGAAATCGACAGGGGAGGAATCTCCTATACCATCGATACCGTACGACACTTCGCGAACGAGCATCCCGGTGCCATCGTCCACCTTCTCATCGGCAGCGATCAGGCCATCGAATTCGTGCGATGGAAGGAATGGGACAGTATCGTTCGCGAGGCCCAGCTCTGCATCGTACGCAGGCCCTTCCTCCTCACACCCGAGCAGGAACAGCGTATGACGGAGAATCTCACCATCGACGGAAAGCAGCCGATATGGGTATCGGCGCCGCTGCTGGAGATATCGTCTACCGAGATCCGCCATCGCGTCACGAAGGGTCGCACGATCAATTACATGACCGTCAAGAACGTACGTGACTATATTGCCGACCAGGGCCTGTACAGGTCGGAAGCATAGACGTCCATGAAGCATGTCGTCACCATCCTTCTCGTGTTGGTCGCCCTCGGCATGATCTTTCCGATGGCATGGATGCTCCTGCTCTCCGTGCGCGAGTATCCCGAACAGTACGGCTCGTTGCCCGACATCGTCGCAGCACCGACCGTCATGACGAACTACAGCGATGCGCTGCGGTCGGATAACTTCCTGGGCTACTTCGTCAATTCCCTGATCGTCGCCGTCTGCGTGACGGCAGGCAATGTCGTCTTCTGTCTGTGGAGCGGCTATGCCTTCGCCCGGAAGCGATTCCGCGGAAAGGCCATGCTGTTCGCCACGATTCTCGGCGTCCTCGTCATTCCGCAGCAGGTCATCATGATACCCTTGTATCGCCTGATGGCCGAGATCGGCTGGCTCAATACCTACTGGGCACTCATCGTGCCGTGGCTCGTGACGCCCTTCGGCATCTTCCTCGTGCGCCAGTACGTGCAGAATCTGCCCTCCGACATCGAGGACGCGGCCCGCATGGACGGAGCGGGGGAATGGTACGTCATGTTCCGCATCGTCATGCCGCTCGCACGGCCGGTGCTGACCGTACTCGCCATCTATACCTTTCTGAGCAACTGGAATTCCTTCCTCTTTCCCTTCCTCTTCACGAACGACGAAGCGCATCGCACGCTGCCGGTAGGGCTCGCCTTCTACCTCGGAAAGCAGTCGATAGACTGGGGCCATCTCATGGCGGGAGCCAGTATCAGTGCACTGCCCATCCTGGTCCTGTTCGCCGTATTCCAGAAGCGGATCATCCAGGGGCTGACGGCGGGCGCCCTCAAGGAATAGCACCGGGAACAACACTTGTTCATGGGTGCTTCTTTCCGCTATCTTTGCCCAGTTCAATCTTCATTTCAGGAACAGGAACGATGACCGTACTTGCCTCGTTGATCAACCAACGTGTGTCCAATCGCCTTGCATCCACAGTTCTGATGGCTGGCGCGGGAGCTCTCGCCATCATGGCTGCATCGCAGATTGCCATACCGCTGCCGTTCACGCCGGTACCGATCACGCTGCAGACCTTCGCCGTCGTAACGTTCGCCATGGTGGCCGGACGTCGTCATGGCGTCAATGCCGTCATCGCCTACCTGCTCGCCGGTGCTCTCGGCGCTCCGGTCTTCTCCGGATTCTCGTCGCTGACGGCTCTGTGGGGCCCCACGTCGGGCTATCTCCTCGGCTTCATCCCTGCGGCCTTCGTTGCGGGCAGCCTTGCCGATCGCGGCATGACGCGCAGCTATCCCGGCGCCATGATGTCGGCACTGGCCGCCAATACGCTCATCGTTCTCTGCGGCGCCTTGGTCCTTTCGGCCTTCGTCGGCTTCTCCAACATCTGGGCATTGGGTGTCGTACCGTTCCTCGCCGGTGACGTCATCAAGAGCATCGCCGCAGGAAGCATCGCCCGTGCAGCCCATCGCAAGCAGACGGTCTGAGAGAAGGTAGCTGCACGATGGAGATGGATTTCCATGATATGAAACGTCTTGCCGGCCTCGTTGCCGACGAGATCGAAAAACGTCACAACGCCGACCTCGCTCCCAAGTGGGAGCGAGGCGTCGTCGTCTTCGTCCCGAACGAACCGGGTCTGAAGCAGCATGAAATGGCTATGCACAAGTTCATGCACAAGGTCGTGATGATGCGTGACAGCCTTCGCGTCCTGGAACAGCAGATCAACGCCAACGACACACTGTCCGAAGGCGACAAGGTCAAGTTGCAGAGCTACATCACGAAATGCTACGGCTCCATGACGTCGTTCAACTTCATGTTCGCCGAGGAAGAGGATAAGTTCTGAATCGCATCACGGACCAGTCTCGTCGTGAAAGGGAATGACGAGAAGGTCAACTTGTGATAGACATGGATTCGATCCTACCGTCATTCCGCAGGCGATAGCGCCTGACCTTTCACCCGACCCAACAGATCGCGCAGGCGTGTCGCGACATCCGGCAGGATCTTTCCGTGTTCACCGAACGACGAAGCGTACTCGAAGAACTGCCCGGTACCGTCGGGCAGAAGGACGAGGATTCCGAGCGTCTGATTGCTCGTGATATTCTTCATGAATTGTTCTATTGGTGTATAGGTTTCCGATTTCTTCCTAATGGGAGTGACGGTCACGATATCGCTTACGAGCGCACTGTCGTTGTGAAGGATAGTACGCTCTTCCATCCTTGTTTCAACGTTGATGGCAGCCACATACTGCTCACCAATACCCAGACTTTTGATGTATCGTGTCTGCGAGATCAGACAGTTCCTACAGATGAGCGGTCCCACGAGATGAATTACCTTCGGTCGCTTGACGTGCACGTCCGATAATACGTTGTGTTGAGCATACTCGATCCGTACGCTAGCGAGAAGCAGGAAGATGGAACTTGTAAGTAACCAGGGAAAGGGGAATGTTCGGGGTTTCGCTGAGATAGTCATCGATGATTCCTTTCAGGTCGGATAACGGTGTTCCCGTCTTACATGTGACATCGAATGGAGGCAGGATCGTGACCATGCTCAATCCACCGGTGATCGGCCTGGCCGAGAAATCATCGGCCAGTAAGGGAAACGTAGCCTTACTACAGGACCTGGAACCGCTCAGATCCGTGTCCATAAGATTCGAGTACAGCAATTTGGGAGCTGTTTCCGTATCGAAGTCCCATATATCCCAATAGGTGATGTTGTCAGATTTCTCACCGGGTGTCGAGGCCGATATACATACCAGCAAATACCGATTGTCGATGCAGGTCGTATAGACGATGCGCTGACCGGCGATATCATCCAATCCGAGAGCATGTTTCAAGAGAGGTGAGACGGTCGTCGGAGTCGAATCCGAGTAATAACGCCTCAGATAGAGTCCGTCTATCATCTCAATGGTACCTTTGCCGATCTTGAGCCAATGTGACACGGTATCCTGGACATTACGCAGATAGATATCATAATTCGTCGGGTCGATAAACACGACCGAATTCCTGATGGTTGTATGGCAGGAGAATGGCCGACGGAATGTGAAGAACAGTCCGTTGGTAAACGGCATATCCATCAAGCTGAGAGTCAAGGTCTTCAGGCTGAGTGTCGCGATCGCTCCGCATTCCGTGGACTTCATGTTTCCACGATGGTGCCAAGTCGAAAGAATGACCGTCGAATCGTTGATGGCATTCAGATTATCGAATGATCTCGGAAGTCTGACCGCATTCATCAAGCGAACACGGTTCCCCGCTCGTGGTCGCTCGAATACAGCGACGTAGTTGAAACTCTTGACGACGTAATATGATGGTGTAACGGCACAGCCTTTCACCCGGAGTCCCACTCCACCCCCATCACTAATATCCAAGTTCTGGATGTCCATGGTATCCTCAACTGCTCGTCTGCCTTCAGGCTCATAACCACTCATGATCAGGCTGCCGTCCGGGGTCACGGACGGCAGCCATGTCAGATTTCTACTCGTATTGAAGAGATTCCCATACTGTTCCTTCATGTCTCCATGACCAATGACAACGACCGTATCGATACTAACGATGTCGAGGATGCTACCTGCTGACTCGGCCGTAGATCCTGTAGATTTACAGGATGACACGGTGGCCAGTGACAGCAGCATAAGACACAGGTATTCGCGCATGAGGATCATGGATATCTAGATTGATGGGTACTCTTCGGTACTGTGTAATGATCAGGGTTCAGGATCGCCGAACACCCAGCTTTTGATGGTGCTATTGGCACCGTTGGCATTGTCGGCTGTCCATTTCAGCCTCTTGTTATTAGGATTGCCGGGAACGGAGATGGTCGTACTGCCGCTCAGGACGCCAATACGAATCTGGGAAAGTGCGTAGTCAACCCCAGCCTGTTCAACAGCAGTGTGCTGGTCAGCCGAGCGGTTTGGTCCTACAACTGCATCCGGACAGTTATCCGCGCCCTCACCGGAGCAATTGATGGTTGTTGATATACACCATACGCGTGTTATCGAGATAACATCATACGTAGCATCATTACCTAGACCATTGTCACGGCCACCTGACCGGGTGATTGACGTGAATATCCCGGCAGTCAGTTGCTGTACGCACAATGCGCACATTACGAGCACACTACTCCAAACAGAGATCTCTTCATGGAACTACTCCAAACAAGTAATAGATAATGAGAAAGAATACGTTGCCGATACGACGATGTACCGTCGTGAGTAAAGTAAGAGTCGCTGTATCGTTTTCGAGAAGCCTATTAACGAAAGATATGAAATGCTTGGTGAAGCATGACCGAAAGAGTGTCCAACGCTTCAATGGCAGGAGATTTGTGCTGTCGTATCATGTCGTAAACGAAGAAAGCCCATCATCACTGATGGGCTTCTGCTGTCTGCGGAACCGACGGGGCTCGAACCCGCGACCTCTGCCTTGACAGGGCAGCGCTCTAACCAAACTGAGCTACGATTCCGTCGTGTTTGCCGTGGACCCAAGCGGGATCGAACCGCTGACCTCTTGAATGCCATTCAAGCGCTCTCCCAGCTGAGCTATGGGCCCGTTTGGTGTCAAACGGACTTCAAAAATAGGGGACGATCCGAACATGTGCAAACGAAAAAACGATTCTTCGTGTATCGTGCATAAATAACGTCACTATATTGCCGCGTCGTTTGACCCGCGACACGTCGTTTGACCCACGACATCGATTCATTCCAAGACAATACATCGCAAACCATAGGGTAACACCATGAAAAAGGTAGTACTCCTCATTTTCGTATTGTATGCTTCGTTCGTCGTCGGGTGGGCCCAATCACCCTCGCTGGCATCCAATGCGGGATGGGGGCCGTTCGTTCAGGGCGTCTCCAGATCGGTGCAGTTCTCCGTGCAGACGATACCCACCGGGTCCCGCGTCCAGTCCGCGAACTTCCGTATCCTCAGCCCTCGTGCGGGACAGTCACCCGCGGTGATCGCATCGCAGTCGGGCGCATCGACGACCTATACGGTTGACGTCGGTACGTTGCCTCCGAGCACGGCGCTCACCATGGTCGTCGATCTGACGTACTACCCTCCGGGAAGTACATCCACGGTCACCACGAGCCCGTCGCATACGCTGTCCGTCATTCCACCACCCATCACGTTCACGGCCGACGACAACTTCGGTCCGGTCATCGTCGGTTCCGCGCATACCTCGCGATACAGCGTACGGAACATGCCTCCGGGCACGACGAAGATCACGATGTACATGATGACGTCGGCAGGTTCCATCCTCGACTCCGTGGTACGTAACGGTTCGGATACTGCGTCGATCGTCTATCGTTCCAGCCGCTATCCGGGTCGCCTCAGGGTCGCGGCGCTCATCCGCTATCCGAAGGAACCCGATGGCGGATACCGTGTCATCAGGAACATCGCCGATTCACTCCTGCCGCCCATCGTCACGGCATCGGCCGGTTGGGGACCCTTCCGGCCCAACGTCCACCTCGTCAATAATTTCTCTGTCCAGGGACTGGGCAAGGCCTGCCGTTCCATACGGTGGACGATTTCCTTCGCAGGACGCTATGGACGCATCTACAGGCCGGTCGACGTCACGGTGAACTACGATACCGTCAACGACCGCAGCACGTTCTCACAGGACATGCGCAATCTGCTGCCGACGTCGCTGCTGACGGTGACGGCATACTACGACAGCCAGGACTCGCTGAATTCCTCGCGGTCGTATGGTTTCGACATCATCTATCCCCGCAGGCCACCGCGCTTCCGCAGTACGACGGAGCCGCCCTTCGTCTTCGGTGGTCAGGGCCGCGATACCATCACCGTCGATTCCATTCCTGCCCGTACCGTCTTCGCCAACCTGACGATTCTCGACGTCCGTGGCCGCACGATCACGTCGCAACCACTCCAGGCGCCGGACGGCAAGTTCCTCGACAGTGCCCAGATCATCTTCAACATCAATCAGTTGCCGATGTACACGGCAACCGTGCGCGCGCAGTTCACGCAGGACTTCACCTCGCAACCCGTCGAATACAACTACTACATCGACGTGCGTGATACGACGAAGCCCTTCCTGTTCGCCGACAACTGGGGACCGTACGTGCAGAGCGACTCGTCGATGATGTCGATCGCCGTCACCGATCTCCGTACCGCGAATACGACGAACGTCGTCGGCCGCTTCGACGTCTACGACACCGTGGCCCAGCAGTCCATCATGACCAGCCGGTACATCGACATCTCGAGCGTCAGCCGCGACTCGATGGTATTCTGGTCGACGGAGGATGGTACGAGGGTCTACATCGTCCCTGCGAACTTCCCGCTCTCCGTCGAAGCCCGCTTCCGCACGTATT
The DNA here is from genome assembly GCA_001899175.1 of Candidatus Kapaibacterium thiocyanatum. NCBI lineage: Bacteria > Pseudomonadati > Bacteroidota > Eximiradiia > Eximiradiales > Kapaibacteriaceae (SeqCode) > Kapaibacterium (SeqCode) > Kapaibacterium thiocyanatum (SeqCode). Next base: position 360,989 of record MKVH01000002.1, read on the forward strand.
CGGTAAGTGGTTCGGATACGACGCTCGTCTCCACCATCTCGCATCCCATCCTCATGGTGGCCGAACCGGGAACGTTGACGGCCAGTGGTGGCTTCGGGCCCTTCACGGCAACGCGCCAGAACAGGAACACGTTCACGATGACGGATCTTCCGCCGAAGACGAAGATGGTGGAGTTCCGTATCACCGGACAGAAGGATCCCGCGGCGGTCGACTCCACACTCGTCGCCGGAACCTATCTCAACGAAGCCAGATTCACGTCGGACATGGGATCGCTGCCCATCAACTCGGAACTGTACACGACGGTGACCTACGAGAACGGTCCCGACAACGGTGTCACGTTGCAGCGCTTCCTTTCCATCGTTCCCGATTCACTCTCCGTGACGTCATCCGCCGGTTGGGGACCGTACAGGTTCGACTGGAAGACGCAGGCGTGGGGAAGTGGTCAGCACATCACGGGCATCAATCCGATTCCCACGACGTTCACCTTTTCCAGGCTTCCTGCCCAGACGCAGTACATCTCGGCCGTGAGCATCGACGATGCCGGAGCCGTGATCGACTCCGTGGAGATCGCCGTACCGTACCGTATCCGATACGATTCGGAGCTCAGCGTGACCATGCCGTTCTCGCTCCACAGCCTGCGCATGACGGCCTTCCGCTTCAGGGTATTCACGAACGGCGGACCGATCGAAGGCGTCACCTATATCCGTCCCGTCCAGGTCCTGCAACCGCAGGTGGCCTTCACGGCGCAACTGCAGACGCCGCAGTTCACGCCCGACACGTCGGCCGTCAAACAGGGTGTCGATCAACAGGTCGACCTCAACGTCCGCTGGACGCGCATGTCGGGTTCGGGCTCGAATCTCGGACTCGATCCGAGCCTCGCCATCGACTCCGTACGCGTGAACGTGACGGACTGTTCGGGCTCGATCACGGCCTCCTTCCTCATCGCACCCGAAGCACCGAACGTGACCAACGGTGTGCTGGCCGACTATCTCTACAACACGAAGAGGCTGCCGGTATCATCGGAGCAGATCCACGTCACGATCTACTCGGAATCGCTGACGTTCCCGCGCGCCGGGGTGAGCATGCACGACACGCTGCGCATGGTGCCGTTCCCGATCCTTCTGTCGAAGTACGGTCTGGACTTCCCGACCTATCGCGTGACCGATACCGTTTCCGGAAAGATGAACAACGTGTTCACGATCTCGAACCTCGGTAACGTCAACGCATTGTCGGACGTTCACTTCATCGACAACGCTGGAAGGCGCGTCCTCACCCTGGGTGAATTCGTTCCGGCCAAGGACACGGTCCGCATCACGGTCGACATGAACCAGCTCGATCCCGTCGGCCAGCCCTACAGACTTCAAACGCAGATCATCTTCAACAAATGTCTGCAGGAGAAGTTGTGGACGACGATCATGACGTCCGTCACCGTACCGCGTCGTCTGGTATCGCCGCCCGTGAACAACTGGGTCTATTCGACCATCGGCTGGGGACCGTTCCGCCAGGGGAAGAATGCCATCGCGTCCTTCATCGCCCAGTTCGATCCCTCGCAGTTCATCACGTCGCGTAACGGCACGAACGACATTCTCTCGATCTCCGTCGTGGGCCAGGATTCCACCGGCACCGACGTCGCCAACTTCCTCGCCATGGACACGACGTTGTCTGCAGCGGCTGCGCTGCCCGGCGTGATCCGCTTCCGCACGAATTCGAGCAACCTCATCGGTATGCCGATGGGTTCGTCGCTTGTCCTGCGCTTCGTATGGAAGAAGGCTTCGCAGGCCGGTCCTACCGTCGTAGGAACATGGAACGAATCCTATCCGATCCAGATGATACCGTTCCCGGCCCAGCCCCTTACGGCACTCAACGGCTGGGGACCGTTCAAGCAGAGCGTATCGGCGGGTGGTTCGGGACCGAAGGTGATGTCCGCACCGTTCGGCATCAGCGTCGCGGCATCGGCCGACAGCATGCTCCGCATACCGACGTGGTTCTATGACCAGACGTCGGCCCTCCTCGACTCCGTGGGCATGGCCGAAGACTCGACGAAGATCATCGGCGGTGAGCTCACGCGCTACTGGAGCTTCAAGAACCTGGACGTGGCCCAGTTCCCGTATCCGAACATCATGCGCGACCGCGGTGGCGTCCTGATGAAGATGGGCTACTGGTTCACGCCGCAGTACACCATGCCGACGGCATTCCAGAGCTCGCCGTTCAATATCATCCCGCGTGCCGACTGGCTGAACGGCAGCGAGGTGACGGTAACGGGATCGAACGGTTCGAAGATCAATCTCACCGTTTCGACACCGCTGCCGACGACATCGTTCACCTTCGACATTCCGCTGTTCGGCAAGATCCCCCTCGACCTCGAGAACACGGATGGTGGCAATACGCTGGCCTTCAAGACGAAGGTCATCTACGACACCGCCTCTCAAGGCTTCCAGTTCGCAGGTGATAACCTGAATACAGGTATGGCATGGAAGCCCACGTGGGCCATCGGCGGCTTCTCCGCGAGCTATGATGCCGTCGTCGAAGACGGTGAGAAGGCGGACGGCTTCGAAGCGATATATACCTTCGAGCCCAAGGACAGTATCCAGAACCGTAGCCTGCGTGTACGTCAGTACACGTCGACGTCACTCACGGCCAACATCACCGGCATCGTCAGCTTCATCGCCAATATCGTGGAGCTGATCACGGTCCTCGGCGAGGACGAGTTCACGGGCGGTCTCGTGACCGTCAAGCCCATGTTCATCTTCAAGGCAGGTGGCAAGCAGATGTATACGCTCAACCTCGATGCGTCGGAGTCGAGCGTGCTGCAGCATGTCGGTGAGGTGTTGAGTTCCGGTAGTGACGACGACAAGAAGAACAGCTTCCCTACGAGCTTCGGTTCCGGTGTTTCCATCGAAGGTGGTGGCGGCATCGAAGTAGGGATCGCACTGGACTTCATCGGTGTCGGTGCCGGTATCTCGCGTGAGGATCTCTACGCTTCGGGATCGACGTGGACCGGACCGGTCAACAACGTGACGCAGACGAGCTATCCGATCGGCGTGTCCAATCGTGTGTGGTTCAGCCTGGACCTGTCGCTGTTCTTCGGTCTGATCAAGATCGATCTCTTCCGCGGTCTGCTCTATCACACGGATTCTCCGAGGTTCATGCCGTCCTTCTCGGTCTTCTCCGAATCGTGGGAGTCGATCTTCAAGAGTGGTCTGAAGAACAAGATCGATCAGACGGGAACGGACAAGGCACAGGGGCTGATCGCTCGCCGTGCCCAGCTTCCTCCCGAAACACCGTACTACTATTCGCGTCCGCAACTGGCCACGAACGACTCCGTTCTCGCGATGGTATGGACCGAACACACGGCCCGGTCGGGTGCGAGCAAGGTCCTGTTCGGTCAGCTCGACCGCACCCGTCATCAGTTCGAGACCACGGCGGTCGTGGCAGCCAACATGCATGGCATGCACGATCCGGCCATGGCCCTGCTCGACGACAAGGGCAGCGCGGTCGTTGCCTGGGTGCAGAACGAACGTTCCGCAACGGAAGGTGCCGGACTGAGCCTGTCGTCCTTGCTGATGCAGGAAGACATCCATGTAGCTGTCTACGATGGCCCGTCGCGTTCCGTGAAGCATACCTTCAGGATTCCCGACGTCACGGGTGGACGTGCAGACGGTCATCCTCAGGTCGTTGCCGGAGCCGATGGCAACTCCGCCGTCGTCGTCTGGAACGTCCTCGACGATATGAGCACGACGTCGTCGGACATCATGGCCGTACGCCTGTTCAAGAACGGCGATACGTGGGAGATGTCCGGTGTTCGTGAAGCCGGTGTCCTCGATGGATCGGACCACGACGTACGCGTCGTGGCACTGCCCGACGGAGAGTTCATGGCCGCATGGGCAAACGACGTCGATGGTGGACGGTCGCGCAAGGTCGTCGCCGCCCGTACGGAGAATGGAGCCTGGGGACAGGCCGACGTCGTGATGCCGAACAGCATCGGGGGCAGGAACATGCTCTACGAAGACATCGAACTCGTCAAGGGTCCGAACGGCGTGATGCTGCTCGCCAGCACGCACGAACGCACAATGGAACGCGGCACGGTGGGTCAGGTTCTCCATGTGAGCTTCACCGGTGGCACGTGGTCCGAACCGACTACCCTCGACATTCCCCGTGGTGCAGGTGAACTGCGTACGATCTCCGGCGACATCCATGCCGACGGTCGTGTAGCCGTCTACCTCGATGTCTTCGGTGCGGTGTCGGAAGGCGCCGAACCGGAACGCCGTGCCATCGTCTTCACGGGTACGGATATGACGAGACCGCAGTCGTGGACGTCACACGTCGATGAAGAAGCCACGACGGACAAGAATCACGTCGTATGGAATGCCGATCTCGTTACCGGGCCGGACAACACCTACTACCTCGTCTCGCAGGAGCTGGATACCATTCCTGGAAACACGCAGGTCTATGGTAACGGTATCGCCGTCGGTGCGAATCGTCTGAACACCGTCCTGCGTGCCTTCACGCTCGGCGGTAACGGCAGGCTGCGTCCGCGCCCGTTCGCAGGACAGACGACGTCCGTCGAAGACGATCGCTGGGAACAGCTCGCACGGTATGCACCGGTGATGCTCGATCCCGTGCCGAATCCCGCATCCGACGAGGTGTCGATCACGGTTGCCATCCCGGCACAGCAGCACATCCGTCTCCAGGTCGTGGATGCTACGGGACGTGTGGTGTCGACGATCCGCGATGAATCCGTGATGCACGGCATCTACCAGTTCAGCGTTCCGGTAAGCGGTCTCGCACAGGGAGTATACGTCGTGAGCCTCGTTTCGGAAGACGGCACGAGAGTATCGAAGACGGTGTCCGTCGTTCGTTGACGACAACGGTTCCGGGAATCATCGACATGGCCTGCACCCTTCGGGGTGCGGGCCATGTTCGTTCATGGACCGATGCACTGTATCATGTCATGAAGGCAGTGGCATCAGGCGAGAGGTCCCTGTCCATTGGGCAGGGGGAATGTCAGGAGATGAACTGGAGATCGCACCAGCGACGATAACGTCCGCCGTCGATAGCGTGCAATTCCTCGTGCGTACCGTCTTCGATCACACGTCCTCCATCGAAGACGAAGATGTGATCGCATGTCCGTACGGTGCTGAGACGGTGGGCGATGATGATCGTCGTCCGGTTCGCCATGAGGCGTTCGAGTGCCTGCTGGATAAGGTGTTCGCTTTCCGCATCGAGCGAGCTCGTCGCTTCGTCGAGAATGAGGATGGGGGGATTCTTGAGCAGGGCACGCGCGATGGCGATACGCTGACGTTGTCCGCCGCTGAGCTTGATACCGCGTTCACCGACGAGGGCATCGAAGCCTTCAGGAAATCGCTCGATGAATTCCAGTGCATTGGCATCGCGTGCGGCCTTGACGATGTCATCGTGCGTGGCGTCCGGTCTGCCGTATCGGATGTTGTCGGCGATGGTGCCGCCGAAGAGGACGATGTCCTGCGGGACGATGCCGATGTTGCGTCGGACCTGGGCCAGCGTCAGCTCTGTCGACGGATGGGCGTCGTAGGTGATGTGTCCCGACGTCGGTTCGTAGAGCCGTTGTATCAGGGCTGCCGTCGTGCTCTTTCCTGCACCGCTTTCGCCGACGAAGGCCACGCGTGCTCCCGGGGGAACGTCGAGGCTGATGCCGTTGATCACACTGAGATCGGCCCGCTCCGGATAGGCGAATGCAACGTCGTGCAGCGATACGGACGACAGATTCACATCGGGAGCATCGGCACCGAGCTGTTCGGTACCTGCCTCCATGAGTTCACGTATACGCACGGAAGAGCCGAGGGACTTCTGTATCTGTCCGAACAGCTCCGCGAAACTTCCGAGCGCTCCGCCGACGAACATGGCATACATCAGGAAGGACAGCAGTTCGCCCATCGTGACGGAACCCGTCGATACGAGGTTGGCGCCATACAGGATGACGGCGGCGATACCGCCGAACATCGTGAAGATGATGAAGGTGACGAAGATCGCGCGGATGCGGGCGCCCTTGACGGCCAGTCGGACGTTCTCCTGCAGGGCTTCGTCGTAGCGCGAGGTTTCGTACCGTTCCTGTACGTATGACTTGACGGCCTGGATCGACTGCAGCGTTTCCTCGACGATGGTGGACGTGCGTGCGAGCGCATCCTGCGTCGACGTGCTCAACGCCCTGATCCTGCGTCCGATCAGCAGGGCGATGCCGACGATGACCGGAAGGCCGATGAGGATTGGAATGGTGAGCTGAAGACTCTTGCTGACGATGATGGCGATGCTGCCCACGAGGAAGACGCCCTGCCGCAACAACTGAAGGAAGGAGAACGAGAACGTTTCCTGGATCTGGGTGAGATCGGACGAAAGTCTCGACGACAATTCGCCGACGCGCCGTGCCGTGAGAACGCTCAGCGGCAGGGAAACGATATTGGAGAACAGCCGCGAGCGCAGGGAGGCGATCACGCGTTCCGTCGTTCGCGCCATGGTGACGGAGACGAAGTAGCCCACGACGGCCTGGACGACGAGAAGGACGAGGAACATGCCGCCTACGCGGTAGAGGTCGCCAACGCCGTTGGACTTGATCACGGAGTCGATCAGTTGTCCCGTCAAGGTGGGGAACAGCAGGCTGATGGCGCTGCCCGGAAGCATGAAGATCAGGGCGACGATCATACGTCCGGCATACGGACGATAGTAGGAAAGCAGGAAGCGCAACTGGTTGCGCGCCTCTGCGCCGGTTACGGCCGGCGTATCATCTTCGGATGGAGAACGGCGTCGACGTTTGGCCATGAAGTGCTGACGCGAGGTCAGTAGGGAAGGCGTCCATACATGGGAATCACGGCACCGCTGACGCCACAGCCGGGATCGGAGAGATGGACGATGGTGCGTGCTATCTCTTCCGGTGTGATCCAGTCCTTGTCCATATCACCTTCGGCCCATTCGAGATTGGCCGGCGTCCGTATGATGCTCGGCAGGATACAGTTCGCCCGGATACTCTTCTGGCGGCCTTCTTCGGCCATGGACTGTACGAGTGATACGACGGCAGCCTTTGACGAAGCATAGGCCGCACGATTGGATACGGGATGAAGGACGGCCTGTGCACCGATCGCGATGAAGCTTCCGCCTCCGGAATCCTGCATAAGAGGGATGGCCGCCCGCATGACGTTGAACGTGGTGACGGTGTTCAGCGACAGCATCGACTGCACGTCTTCGGGCGATGTCTGCTCGATGGGTTTGCCTGCGACGATTCCGCCGACGAGGTGGATGACGGCCGTGCAGCCCCGGCCAACATCGTCGAAGCGCCGCCGGGTCTGCACCGCATCGCCCAGGTCCGTTTCCCGGTCGACACCTTGCACCGTCCAGCCGGCGTCCTGCATGACGTTGACGACGATGCGTCCGAGATTGCCGGCTGCGCCGGTGACGAGTGCGAGTGCCATGGTCGTCTCAGCGAATGATGAGCGGAAGACTCAGTACCGTCGTACCGGCCAGGATGACCCTGTACGATCCGGGCGCAAGATGCGGAATATGGAGGATGATATCCAGGCCTGCATCGATGCCGACTTCTTCCCTCCGGCCCAGTGCATCAATGATGAATGCCGTATGGGGCGTCATGCCTGCGTCCAGGACGCGGACGTCGCGTTGGCCCGCCGAAAGGATGGACGGTGCGATTCTCGCCATCGTGTGCGATGGGGACGGAATCGAGGCAACGACGTTCGGTACATCCGAGCCGCAGACGATGGCGTTTCCTTCCTTCGGAATCGTCACCGGTCTCGAGCGGCCCTTGACGAAGATAAGTCCTTCCACTGCGGGAGAGGGAATCGTGGCGGGATCGACGGAGAAGACGTAGACCGGGTGACTGCGCTGGATCGGGTCGAGCGGGGCACCGTTTCCGATGATCAGGACGGGATCCACCGGGCCTCTGTTGAAAATCGTGACGACGACGAGTTGCGAACCGTCCGTACCACGCACGACCGTCGGCGGCGCTATTCCCGGGCCGAGCAGTTCCGCGGCGTAGGTCGCATCCACCAGTCCATGGCCGCGCAGGGAGTCCATCGTATCGGGCAACTCCGAACTCGCAGTGAGTGCCGCCCTCAATTCCCAGGGTCGTGCTTCGGGATAGAGGCTGCGCAACAGGGCTACGACTCCGGCCACCTGTGGTGTGGCCATCGACGTACCGCTGACGCTGACGTACGACGGAAAGCCGATGCCCGCGCCGATGACGCTCGTACCCAATGCCATGAAGTCGGGCTTGATGCGGCCGTCGGCCGTGGGACCGTGCGACGATCCGGGCCACTGTTCTCCATCGCGCATGACGCCGCCGATGGTCAGCACGGAATCGGCATCGGCCGGTGTGATGAGCGTGCGCGCATTCGGACCCTCGTTGCCCGCTGCCGTGAGGCATACGACTCCACGTGCGACGGCCATGTTGACGGCACGCGACGCGAACGTCGTTCTGCCGTCGAAGGCCGAATAGGGAGTGGAGGCTTCGGTGGAATCGAAGTACCGGTAGCCGAGCGACGACGTGATGACTGCCGCACCGCGTCGTTCAAGCCATTCCACGGCTGCCGCGTAGAGATCTTCCTCGACGCGGAACTCCCCGCGCATGTCCTCGGATTTCGCGAGGAGATAGGTGGAGAACGGCGATACGCCGATGAGCGAGTCCTGTGCATAGCCACCCATGAGGGAGAGAACGAGCGTACCGTGACCATCCTGATTGAAGACGTCGACGGCCTCGTTGGAGACGATCGTATCGTTGTATACGAAGTCGTATGTTTCGCGTACGTCCAGATGCTGCATCGAGGCATGACTTCTCCAGCGGAAGCCGTTGTCGATGACGCCGATCATCGCACCCTGGCCGAAGACACCGGCTCTGTGGAGCGGACCGATGTTGAGCAGATCCAGTTGTCGTGCCGAAGCTCCGGGCCGGGCCGGATTGCAGTCTACGGCCATGGTAGTATAGTGCACCTCGGCGATCCTGTGGACGCCCGAGACGAAGGGGAGCAGCGTCAGCAGATTCGCCGTCAACGTGTCCACGTTCACGAGCACGCAGTTACGCCAGCGAGACTCCGTGAGGACGTCGATGCCGAGATTTCGCAGACGGGTCAGATACGCTGAAGAAAGGGGACGATCGTCTTCGGTCAGCACCGGATCCATTCCCGTGCGCTGGCGCCGTTCCAGGGCCGCGGCCGTGAATTCCGCGAGCGTGGATCTGTACGATGGACTGTCCGGGGTGAACGATTCCGAACCCTTGTCCTTGAACGTGATGCGATAGTTCGCGCGTTGTTGCGCCGAGCTTTCCGTCGTGCCGATGACCAGTGCCACGCATATCGACGCGAGGAGCCACAGGGCCGTTCTCCTGACGTCGTTTTCGTAGTTTTGACGTACCATTTCCATCCCGAAATCATGAACATTCTTCAACAGGCCAGGTCGACCGCTGCGTGGGCCGATCGTACCGGCTGGTCGTGGATCGAACTCGGCGGGAGTGACCGCCTCGACCTCCTGAACCGGCTTTCCACGAACGAAGTCGCCAATCTGCCTGCCGGAAGTGGCAGGCAGACCGTCCTGCTGACGGAGAAGGCGCGCATCATCGACGTCCTCACACTCTGCAACGACACCGAACGCACCATGGTACTGGCCTCGCCGTCCCAGGCGGGCCGCATCGTGTCCTGGCTGCGAACATACACCATCACGGATGATGTTCGGGCCAAGGACCGTACGGATGTCACGGCAATGATCGAGATCCTCGGCCCGCGTGCCGCCGCTGCCGTCCGCGATCTGAGCGGTATGGACGTGAGCACGATCGCCATCGCGGAATGGAAGTCCGCCTCCATCGACGGCAGGCCCGTGACCATCGTCCGCATGCCGTCCGCCAGCGAACTGTCGTACTGGATCGTCGCCATGCGTGAGGACATGTCGTCCATCGTCGAACTCCTGCGTGCCAATGCCGGGACCTTCGCGGAACTGGATCCGGCCACGGACGAATACATCCGTGTACTCGGAGGGCAGGGGCGTCTCGGCCACGAATGGTCCGATGCCTACAATCCGCTCGAAGCCGGTCTTCTGCACTTGACGAGTTTCACGAAAGGCTGTTACATCGGACAGGAGGTCGTGGCCCGACTGGACAGCTACAACAAGGTCAAACAGCGCATCATGGGTCTGCATTCGCAGGCAGCATTGGCCGTGGGAGACGAGGTGATGGCGGACGGTGCCGTCATCGGTCGCGTCACCAGCGTCGTGCCGTCGTGCGATGGTGGGGCGCGATTCGCCCTGGCCTACGTACGCGGCGAGCATGCCCATCCCGAAACCACGCTCGCGATCCGAGGTGCTGCGGGAGACGTCACCGCCGTACAGTCCCTTCTACCGATGCAGGATCCGTCATGTCCGTCGTGATCATCACCGGAGGGGCGCGGCGCATGGGGCGTGCGCTCGCTCTCCGTTTCGCCGAACGCGGATACGACGTAGGTATCACCTATCGTCGTTCACAGGAGGAAGCGATGGCCACGCTGGACGAAGTCCGTGCTCACGGCGTACGGTGCAGTATGCAGTCCTGCGACGTTTCGGACGACACGGCGCTGGCACGCGCTCTGCAAGGGCTTGCCGACGATCTCGGACCCTGCGGCGTCGTCGTCAGCAATGCTGGCGTCTTTCCGGATCCTCAACCGGCCGTGTCCATCGCTCCCGACCTCGTGCGTGCGACGATCGGTACGAATACCATGCCTGTGCTGACGATCGCCCAATGGTACGGGGCATTGTTGACCGCGCAGGGAAGAACGGGACGTCTGGTCTCCATCGGATCACTCGGCGCGCTCGAGCTGTGGAAGGACAGACTCGCCTACAACGTCTCGAAGTCGGCGTTGCTCACCATGACGCAGGCACTGGCACGCGGCATGGCACCCGTCATGACCGTGAATACCGTCGCGCCTGGAGCCATCCTTCTTTCCGACGATCCATCGCCTGCGGATGCCGCCATGGCCCGTATGGAACGCATACCGATGGGACGGCATGGCAATGCCGACGACATCTTCGATGCCGTATGGTTCTATGCGACGGCGTCGACCTATATCACCGGACAACTCATCGCCGTCGATGGCGGCTATCACCTGGTACGTTGATGACGGAACCGACCGATCACCATCTCGAATCTCTCATACGCTTGCTGGACGATGATGATGCCGACGTCGTATCGACCATCACCGATCATATCGTCGGTCTCGGGCCCGACATCGTACAGCCGCTGCGCGACATCGTACGGACCACTTCTGACGTCGTCGTACGCGGTCGTATTGAAGGGATCATCAGGCAGTTCCAGCAGGGCGCGCTCGACGATCTGCATCGACTGATGCTCATCCATCGCGATTCGGGAACCGACATCGACCTCGAATCCGCACTCTACCTGCTGAACGGCTTCGGCAGGCCCGGCGACGATCGCGAGACCGTTTCGGACTATCTCGACAGCCTCGCCCTGCGCGTGCACGAGCACTTCATCGCGACGACTCCGGCCAATGATCTCACGCAGTTGCTGGCCATGAACTCTGTCCTCTTCGAGGAGGAACAGTTCCAGGGTGCCGTCGATCGGTATTACGATCCGCAGAATTCGTACCTGACGTCGACCATCGAACGACGGAGGGGGATTCCGGTCACGCTTTGCGTGCTGGCACTCCTGCTGGCCGACCGCAGCGGCCTCACCCTGTATCCCATTGCACTTCCGTACCATTTCATTCTATATTGCCCGGATATCGACGTCTACGTCGACCCGTTCCATCATGGTACGTTCCTGAGCCGGACCGACTGCATCTCCTTCGTCGAGCGGTCCGGACTGACGTTCACCGATGACATGCTGGAACCGGTCCGCAATCTTGATATCGTGATACGCATGATGCGGAATCTGGCCTTCGCACATTCCAAGGTCAACGAATCATGGGAATCTCACGTACTGCAACAGGTGCTGCTCGACGTGGCACCACAATAACCGTAGGCACATTACCGATGGGTCCCGTCATGAAGTTCCGCAGTCTTTCCGCCGTCGTCGTATTCCTCGCCGGTGCGCTGTCCGCCCTGGCCGGTACGGTCAATATCCTCCCTCTCAAGCCGAAGGAAGGCCAGATCGTCACCATCGAATACAAACCCGATGCTCCGGAGGAAGGATGGATCAGGGAGTCCTCGTCCATCCATGCCACACTCTTCGGGTTTTCCGAAGAAGCGGAAGCGCCCAATGCCATCGACGTGCGTCTGTCGAAGAACGGCAGCGGTGTATGGACCGGAACGACGGAATTGACGAAGGGCATCGTCTTCACGCTCGTCAAGGTCGGTAACGGACTCATCTACGATACCAACAAGGGTATCTACTGGTCGTTCCTGACCTATGGCGCCAATGGCTCACCCGTCCGTAACGCGAATCTGAAAGCTGCATACTCGTGCTTCGGCATGCTGCCGACGTACTGCCGCCGCAAGGAGGATATGCAGGAGGCCGTGGACTATCTCCAGAACGAAGTCAAGCAGCATCCGCGTACCATCACGGCGCGCGTCAATCTCGCCATGCTGCAGAAGGCACTCGGCGAGAAGGACGAGAAGGAAGTGGAAGGGGAACTGCGTGAAATCATACGTTCCACACCGAACCCCGCAACGCCGATGGAAGCGCTGGCCATTTCCCAGGCCTATATGGGCGTGGGAGATCAGGACCAGTCGTTCCTCGTACAACGCAACGCCGCACTCAGGTTTCCACGCAGCAAGGTCGACGAGCAGATGGCATTGCAGAAGCTGTCGGAATCGCCCAATGCTCAGTCCTTCATCTCCAAGGTCAGCAGCCATCTCGAAGACTATCCGAATACATTCGCCAAACAGAACCTCCTGGACATGGTCGTGACGACGGCGGGTCAACAACGCGACGTCACACTGCTCATTCCGTTCGCGAAGCGCATCAAGGATCTGCCCGCGAGCGTTTGTCATTCCATCGCCAACTATCTCGGTGCCGTGGACAGTCTGCGTCCCGAAGCTCTTGCACTTGTCGAGCGCGGTCTCGTCGCGGCCAAGGACCAGTCCCTGCGTCCGGTCTATGCCGGCCCGGCCGAATGGAACGAGGAACAGCGCATGGTCAGCTCGCAGCTCCTGTACGTGAAGGGCGCCATACTCCGCGCCATGGGGCAGAAGAAGGAAGCGCTCGCCGCACTCGAGAAGTCCATCGACGTCGGCGCCAGGGAGACGGACAAGGGAACGTACGAAGCCTACGTCAAGCTGCTGCAGGAATCGGGAGAAGGGAAGAAAGCCGTCGGTGTTGCCGAAACGGCCATCAGGAATGGTGCGGCGACGGCAGGACTGTATCAGTCGTATCGTGAGATGCGCAGGGCGGACGGCAAGGATTCCGCGTCGATCGAGAAGGACCTCGCAGCATTGCGTGTGAATGCACGACGCATGGCCTCGACGAAGCTCGCCAAGGATATGCTCAACCAGACCGGTATCGCGGGAACCTTCACGACGCCGGAAGGCGCGCCCGTCAATATCGGCGACTGGAAGGGCAAGGTCGTCATCATCGACTACTGGGCCACATGGTGCGGTCCGTGCCGCAGCTCGTTCCCCGCGGTGCAGAAGCTCTACGAACGCTATCGCAGCAATCCCAACGTCGTGTTCGCCATCGTCAACGTATGGGAACGCGACAAGGACCGTCAGAAGATCGTCAAGGACTTCCTGTCGAAGAACACCAACCTCACCTTCCCGGTCTACCTCGACGCCACGGATGCCGTCGTCGGCAAGTTCGGCGTGACGGGCATTCCAACGAAGTTCTATCTCGGTAAGGATGGCCGCATCCAGTTCAAGGAAGTGGGCTACCTTCCGGAAGAGCAGTTCCTCGAGGAGGCGACGAACAAGATCGAAGCCCTCCTGGATCAGGAACTGCCATAGCCGATCGTCGAGTCATCCATCGGATGTGGTGGATGTATCATGATGATTCTCTCGGGCCTTCTGCGGATTACCGTGGAAGGCCTTGTTCGTTCGGCATGGACGCCCGGAAGGGGAGTCATGTTCGGCATACACGCGGATATCCCGGCTTCGATCCGCAAGGCAGCGGAGACAGCGTATGAAAACCATGGTCGATGTGGATGACGAACACGTCGGCATCGTGCATGAAGACTACGTGCGATGGGACGATGTGGATAAGTAATTCGCGATGGACCGAACTACGGAAACACTGTCAAGTACAAGCTGATGAACAGGCGATTTGACTTGATGAACACAGTGTATTGACATATGGAGTCATGACCGTATACTAGCGATAGTTATCGATCGATCGGGCATCGTACGTGATGCATGCGTACGTGAAAGCGTGTATTTCGGGAAGGTAGTTTGGAATCGGTGAGACGATGCCGTTAGTTTCGCATCGGCATGGTGCATGAGCGCATTGCGGTCTTTCATACCGGCGGCGTTCGTTTTCTGGATATGGGCATGAATGGTTATGACAAGAAGCCTCGTACAAGGCGGCCTTCTGGCTGTCCTGCTCTACCTTATCTCCGGCATGACGGCGACGGCCGGTGATCCATGGACGTCGAAGATCCTGGTCGACATGAATCTGGACTGCGAGCTCGATACGCTCGTGATCGAGAACACGTCGAGCGAACGGGCGATGCTTCTGCGTA
>MKVH01000003.1:0-20653 GCA_001899175.1 Candidatus Kapaibacterium thiocyanatum
CGTCAAACATTTCCTTGGCCGTATGCAAGTCTCTGGCCTTATCGGAGTCTACCCTAAAGAACTCCCAACCCCGAAACCTCCTGTAAGCCCAGTAAAACTGAACGGAATCATTGGGGTGGGAAGTCTTACAGGAGTACCCAATTACCAGTAGAACTCTATGGAATCTATTCGAAGCCTCGTTGAAAGCAGCCTGTCTGTAGAAGAGGTCATCGCTAGGATTAGGAAGGAGAGAATAGAACTTTCGTTTACGGAATTATTCCCTTGAGAAACCACGGATAGCCTCCTAACCATTGAATTTCGGCTTTAATCTCTGTCCTACGTAGCAAGACAGAAATTAAAGCCGGGCCGTCCCTTACGTAAATAGTTGAAGATTATCGAGACCCGCGAGCTTTGAACTTTAAATACTCCTGATACGTTTTGTTTAAGTCTATCACTTTTCCTGTGTCTGTAGTTTTTACAGGGAATAGCCCAAGCACGTTTCCAAGGAAGCTGTAGGCATCGTACTTCTTCGTAACACGCACAACCTCATCAATAACCTTAATTGTCTCCGGATCAGCGAGAATAGGCGTATTCAAGAATACGGGACTAGCTTCAATAGCGTCACGACTGACACCATCATATAGAACAGTCGACGATACAAAGTGGTCTGGATAAGATTCGATTGTTTCTCGAATGATCGGAGTACTGACTGCGCTTGAGGTTTTGATCCACTTAACTTCGGTCAATCGCTTCTGTCGGCGTAGAAGCGAGACCCAGTCGCAGATGAAAACAAGCATACTTAGACGCTCAGGACTGCACTTTCCATTCCGCTGTAGAATGGCAACCATGATTTGAGCTAGGTGATTGCTGTACATTACTCAATCTCCCTTGACAAATCTGGACGACTGAAGTGTGCCTTTTGTGCTGCGATCATAGATGTAAGACGTGACATGCCCTCCATACTGAAGAATTCATCGAACTTTTGTTGTGTCCAACACACATTAGATTCTGACTCAAGGAGAAGAATAGCGTGCTCTTGAAGACCAATGTCAATTCTAACACCTGAATAGGTTCATCCCCGCGTGTGCGGGTGACATACTAATACAGAAACCCCTGAATCATAATGGGTTAACCGAAACTACGAAACCGTACCGATGTTTGCCTTCTCCTAATACAACGATTTTCAAAGAACATACGATATAGCCGAATCACCCTGCCGTCAACCACTATCCCTGGCCTCGGCAAGGAACGACACCAGCTGGATACCGTCCATCTCCCTGGGAATCCTTCTGTTCGTACCAAGGGTCCGGAACCGGAAGCCGCTTTCATGGGAAGAATCGCTCCAGCAGATGACGGCATTGCCATCCTCGAGACCGATCTCGACATTGCGCCAGATCATGTCACGTACCTTGCGGTTGTACACGCCGACATATACCCCGGCACGCACTTCGAGAAGCCATACTCCGAGACGACCCCGCAGACGCGGCGGCGCATTCTCAACGACGATGACCATCATCACCATCTCCTTTCGGATCAACGAACGCAGGTAATATCTGCCCCGGTGCAGGTGTGGGCTTGTCGATACCACCCGCTGATAGAACGTCCTCGATGATGGGGATGATCCGCTCGAGCAGGTTGCTCTTCCTGAACATGTCCCTGCAGGCAAGGCGTACTTCCCTGTCGATATTCTCCGGCCTCTTCGCCGCCATGGCGAACGCGATGGGGACGACGGTGTCGAACTTGAAGAGGTCGGCGATGTCGTATACGAACGACAGAGGCTTTCCCGTGTGGACGAAACCGATGGCAGGTGCATATCCCGCAGCGAGTACCGCAGCCTCCGTCACACCATAGAGACAGGCGGTGGCAGAGGACAACGCCCTGTTGATGGGGTCGGCTCCCTCCCAGTCCTCGACGTCGTAGTCACGCCCTTGCCAGCGCACGCCGTACTGTGCCGCCAGTACCTGATACATCTTGCGCACACGTGCCCCTTCGATGCCACGTAGCTGTTGGATGGAACGCCTCGCCGGCGGCTCCTCCATGAATCGGAGTGCATACATCTTCCGTACGACCTTCAACCGTAGATCGTCGTCGAGCGCAAGCCTGGCCTGGTAGAGAAGCCGGTCCGATCTCGCACCACCGGGTTGTCCCGCCGAATAGAGGCGAACGGAAGCTTCACCGACCCAGATGAGCAACGTGCCCGTACGAGCCGCCAGCATGACGGCATTGTGCGAAATGCGGGTACCTGGCTCCAGCATGAGGCACGCCACACCTCCGACAGGAATATGCGTGCGGGTTCCGTCCTCGATGACCGATACGAAGGACCCGTCGAGAACGTCGATCTGCGAACGTTCGACCCAGAGGATGGAAAGACGCTCCTTGATCGGTATGGCACCGAGGTCCGGAAGCAATGGACTCGAAAACGACATCGGAACACCTCATTCGTTGTAACAACGATCGCTAGCGCGAAAACGTGATTCATCTATCTTATTCTCCCGATCGCCATGTCTGCCCACAATACCTCCGTACCTAATCGAGGCGCGACGCCGGCACTACCCCGGGATACCGAGGGGCAGGATGTCGATCATATATACTTATGCTATCGCATCGTCCGAATGACAACGCCGCCACCGGACCATCGATCCGATGACGGCGATATCGATGTCATTATCTCTGGCGTCGGACGAGCATCAACCCACATCCCCAGGCCCGCGCGTGGCCGAGGCCGGAGAGCAGCATGGATGTGAACGCATTGCCGTCACGCACCTGCAGAACACCGGATACATCCAGCATGCTGAGTGTTTTCTTCTCGTCTTTGGGATGATCGTCGACGGAATAATTGTCGACGACGAGGCTGTCCGCCACTATCGCGAATCCGTTCTGTCCACCACGGCGATCGAGCCATAGACGCGACTCTTCCAGATGGAGGACATGGCGGGGCCGGCGTATGCCGTTCGCCATATCGGAACGGCGTGCGCTGCCCATGATGTCCACGCGGTTGCCACGACGTTTGAGCTTGATGTTGTCCGCATCGTACACCGCCTTGACAGGATTGCAGCGCAGGGAGAATGCAAGGTTCTCACCGTCGCGGATGACGGGATTGTAACGCTTGGTCTCGACGTTCCACACGTCATCGACGCTACCCAATGGCTGTTCGGAGACGATGGTGAAGATCGGCAGACCATCGGGGTCATTATCGGCACGGTAGATGAAGTCACGTTTCTGATCATCATGTCTGCCGGCCAGCTTCCATACGAGTTGATGAAGACCGTAGGCATCGAGACGAAGGATGCGATGACGTCGTAACTCGGCCAGGGTGACATCAGGACGTAGTGAGACACGGGATATGTGATGACTCATGATCCTCCGCCTCCTTCCTGTGCGACGCCATCCATGGCGATTTCCGGGGGCCGTGTACCGTAGTCGGTGGATACCGAACGTCGTTCCAGAAACACCGTCACGGAACGACTGTCATGCGTACGTTCTCCGAAATCTACCGGGACGTCCCGACGCTGTACTCTGGAAATGGGATTCAGGCCCGACGAAGCGAATACGCTTTCGAGATTCGTGTCGACGACATAGCGAACATCTCCAACCGTACTTCTGCCGGAACGTACGGGAATCTGTCGGAGTGCCGTCCAGGCATCCGTATCCACCAGCGATGAGTCATCGACGATGGGCAGACTCGGCGGACATGACTTGCGGCCGAGGAACAGGGCCCAACGTGGAGCCATGAGTGCAGTATGGAGTCGTTCGAGCAGGTGCCTGTCCTCGCTCTGCAGCCCTACGAGAAATGAGGCGTCATGTAGATAGTAGCGATACGACAACTGGGCTTCCTTGATGGAACCTTGGGCTGTGATGACGTTCTGTGCCGTGTGGAAGTCCTCGTCGATCATTCCCTGTGCATCGACGCGAACGGCCATGCCCAGAGATGTAAGATCCTCGACGGGTTCCGAACGATCACGTCCGAGAGCACAGCACAGCAAGCCAATGACGGCACTCTTCGTAGGTTCCAACGTGGTTTCCCGGAACTCGAAACGGCTCTCGATACCGTAGGACTGCATGGGACCATGCAGCCGCAGGAGTAGTGTGTGTGGCATCTTACGCTCCGAGCTTGCTCTTGACGTTCGACACCGTACTGTCGATGAGTGCATCGAGTGATTTCACGGCGGTGTTCTGCAGATCTCCGAGGAGCGCTCGGTCGTTCGACGTGATGGTGAAGACGGATCGTTCGCCACTGCCGAAGAGGCCATCGAGCGTCGACCAGTGCTCCCCGAGTTTCTTCACGGAATTCTCGACGAGTGACTTGCCGTCTTTCGATTGCACATCCGGCCGTACGGGAGCTTCGAAGGCATTCGCGAGCGATACCGGTGCCGAACCCTGACGGACCACGACCATGACGAGCGATGGCGGTGTATGCGCGGCGAACGACGTCTGTTTTCCGGAGGGCAGGGCCAGGGCATACGCACGGAGATAGGCGGCGAGTCCTGTCAACGACAGCTCCACGTCGTTGCCCAGATTCTTGACGAGTAGCGGCACGTCGACGACGGAGTAGCCGTAGAAGCAGGCGGAATTGTAGCCCGTCAGTCCCATCATCCCGGCGCCTTGCGTCCCTTCTTCCTCGTTGATGTCATCGACGGCGGTGAAGAAGTCGAACTCGCTTTTCAACTGATTCGTGGATATCAGGTGGGCAACCTGACTCGCGGCGTCGACGTTGAGCTCGGGGAACTCTGCCAGCATACGCCCGAACAGGGCGATGTCCACACTTCCGACGGATTTCACGTTCTTGCTCTTGCCGACGAGGATGTTCTGAATGGCCTTCTTGAGCTCGGCCGTAAGATCCTGGAGTCCCGAAGCTTCTTCCCCTTTCGCCTCCTTCTTCTTCTTGCTCTTGCCCTTGGTCTTGCCTTCCTCGTCACTGGCGTCGGTCTGCGGAATGGCACGAAGGGCCTCGATGAGATCGCTGGATCGGGATGCGATGATGTCGGCGATCGCCGCGATGTGTGCGTTCGAGATGTAGACGAGGACGGACGTCTTGCCTTCCTTGATCGCACCGAAACCGACATCTCCGATGACGGCTTCGCTTATCGCCGTGGCATCGCTACCGGGAATTGCATGATCCTTGACGAGGATCTCGGACACGAGCTTGGCGAGATGTTTCGTGCGTGTGCCGATGATTCCCGCGACGCCGTTGTCGAATTCCGGCGACTGCCGTACGGCACGCTTGATGGCCTGGGCCGAGATACGACTGCGTAGCGCACCGCCGAAGTAGGCCGTCTTTGGTTGATTGTTCTGGTCCCGGTTCAGGTTTGCCGCAGGGACGTTACGAAGTGTATGGATTTCGACGAAGAATTGTTGCTGACTCATGGTATCGTCCTTGATCAAGATTCGGTGGTTGGAATGTCCCCGCTTTCCGGGGATGTATCGGAATCGGCGGTCTTATCGCTACCTGCCCAGAAGTCCTTGGCCCATCTACGCTGGATATAGCCATGGTTGCTGTTCCATCCGCGCAGGTCGGAATACAGGTCGTAGAAATTCAGTTGCTTGTCCTTGGAGTCGAGCTGACCCAGGATGGCATTCAGCATTTCCAATGCGTCGGATAGCGAGGCGTCGAGCAGCGTCGACATACGTAGGTCGAGAGATTCGGCTCCGACCGCAAGAGAAGCCCGTAACCTTCTGCATGCCGTACCAAGGGATACGGGAGCGTTCGTATGCATATCCGGATAGCAGGCGCATAATCCAGCTATCGCGATCTGAAGATCTGCATGCTCGCTCATCGTCAGAGTATTGCCAAGTACCTTGAATGCGTCGATGGGTCTGTCGGCCATGTAGGCGAATTTCAGTCGCGCGACGTTCGCCCGTGCCGATGCCGATTCCTTGCCCGTACGTTGTGCTCGGCCATGCCATTCGATAACCCTGCCGATGGATGCGACCGGTGGATCGGCAGACTGTTTCGTCGTTGGTGGATCCGAAGATCCTTCGCTGTGGGACATGAATGTCGTCCTTCGATAGTAGATAGAAATAGAATATGATCGGAATGTCAGGCGACGTCCGCTGCGGCGAATTCCCGATGCAGGATAGCGTGGGCGAGCGCGGCAGCACGTGCACTACGCGCCGTCGTTCCGTAACTGTCGGTGATGTTCTTCAATACGCGTTCCGCGGTATGACGGCACTCACGGCGCCAGTCTTCGGCGATCTCGTCCCGTTCGTCGGTGGAACCGGATCGAGCCAATCGTCGGATGTAGTCATGGATCATGGTACCGAGTGCGGACCAGTATTTGCTCTTCCATGAGAACGAGTTCTTCAAGGCGATGACTTCCCTGCGCTCGATGTCGCCAAGGTTCGTCTTGTCGGGGTGCAGCAACGTTTTCGCGAACTGCCATAGTCCCTGATCGAGGTTCTTTTCCAGACCGTTGGCCGTATGCAGGAGCTGGTCGAGGCGATCGCGATTGTCAGGGTCGGCGGCGATGCCGGGATAGAACGGAAATCGTTCCATGTGCGAGTGCTCGATCTTCCCTTTATCCGTCTGGACGCCGAAGGCGAACATGTCGATGTGTACCGGCTCACCATGCGGAGGAGCGGGTGCATTCCGATGCTCCTGTAGAACCGAAGGAGGGTGATACCTGGACGAGCCGGATTCGGCCGCCGCGTAGAGGATCTGATACTCACGCCACAGGGCCTTCTCACGATCGAGGTTCAGGACACGTTCCTCATCCTTGTCGTTCATGTAATAGGCCATCATCGGATCGCGGGCGACGGAGACATCCTTGTCGCCTTGCGAGAGAAAGACGCCATCGACATTGTCGTCGTCGGCTCGTGTCAAGAGAAGGCGCCTGCTCTGGAATGTCAGAAGGTCCAGCAAACCGGCGTCGGCGCGCTGTTCGGCGTGAACGGATGGGCGCTCCCATGCAGGCATGTCGTCAGGCTCGCTCTCGCGGAAGTATGCCAGGGGAGCGTTCAGCAGTAACGACTCCAGGAGGTCCTTGCCGGCGATCCAGAAGATGATGCCTCCGGCGACGAGTGTGCCATGGGAGAAGTTGAAGGGTTTGGATACTCCGCCGCCCACGGCATAGGCCTGCGCCGTGATGAGGGCCCGCGCGGCTTCGGCATTGGTCATGGTGCGGCCGTCCTCTTCGTACCGATGGGAGAACCATACGGCATTCGCACCACTCGCGTCCTCGAAGACCAGTTTGTTGAGCGACTGTTTCTTCTCGCTCGAGGGTTGAACGTGCTGGTAGAACGGTCGCTCCGGATGGAAGAGCTCGAACCGGTGGCCCCATTGCTCGACGTAGTCGTCGAACGGCTGCATCGGAAGTGGTCCGACCGTATCCGGAGATTTCTTCCAGCCGGGAATCCGGTCTCCATAGACGCGGATGAAGACGGCCAGAAGAAAGCGACGAAGTGCGGCGGCCTCGCTCACCGACGTGGTGACGAGGTCCGTGATATCACCGCTCCGCTCGAAGACCTGGCGGAGGCTCAGAAGTCCGGTGGTCCTTCCATCCTGAAGGCGGCATGGAAGCCAGGGCAGTGTGATCAGGTTAAAACTCATGTGATGATCCCTCACGTATATATCTGATATCGAAACGATGTCCTACCCAGAGAATGTGTATGTCGCTTGTATAGGACGAAACATCGAACATACATCGAAACTGCTCAGTCGATCTCCAGACCAATTACAGCATCGAATCCCACGGTACACGATCCGTCTCCTGCTTCCCAGACGAGATCATCGAAGACGAGCGGCGTCAGATAGCCGAGTGCCGGACAGCCTTCGGTCAGCGTCTTCCAGTACCGTACGTCACCGTCCTGCTCATCCCTCATCATGTCCAGAAGCGCGTGGACGACAGCACGTTTGGAGATGGGAGCTTCGTTCTCGAGCGCTTCGCGGATACCGGTGGTCGTCGTGAGGAGCTCGGCGTTGAAGGGGCGTCGTAATGCCGGGTCGAGGAACCAGTTTCCGTCGTCGTCGGCATGGAGACACAGGACGCGAATGGAGTTGTCGGCCAGCCTGGTACTGGCTCGTATACGGTTCTCGATGTTTTCGTCGTCGAGGAGCGGCAGGCCTTCCATGATCGATGCGGCATGGTGTGGATCGTCGATGAGGACCTTCCGTGCCATTTGCCGGCTGACGGCCGTCGATGCTTCATGCCGGGCAAGAGCTTTCGCCATACCCGAATCGAGGTCATCGACGACATCGTCGTAGACTCTTCCGATCAAGGTTCTGATATCGCCCGGAGAATCGAACGAGTCGATCGTTCGCAGGAGATCCCATGTACGTCGCATGATCAGCTCGTCGTAGACGGCTGCGACGCTCGTGAACGACGGCTTCGCCGAATCGCGCGGAGGCATGACGATGTGAAGGTTGGGCTGTTCGTAGCCAGAGGGACGTTGCCGATGCGAATGCCGGTGAATCCGTCCTGCACGCTGGATGACGAGGTCGATGGGAGCGATGTCCGAGAACATGACGTCGAAATCGATGTCGAGCGACTGCTCCAGTATCTGCGTGCCGACGACGATGCCCCTGCGCTCTCCGTCGTAGTCCTTGCCGAAACGACGAAGGATCACGTCTTCCTTCTGTTCCCGCATACTGTGCGTCATACGGGAGTGGAGGATGAACATGGATAGACTATCCGCATTCGACGTCGTAGCTCCGGCCGCATCCAGCAGCGCGCGGAAGACGTCGATGGAACGGTCCACGGTGTTGCAGACGATGGCCACGGCACAGCCTGCCCGCCAGGCATCGAGGGCACGTTCGACGATGTTCCGATGCGCTGGATCGTGATCAGGAAACCGCAGATGGACGGTTCGGGTTGCATGACGAGGAAGCTCGTGCATCACGACGTCGTTCCCGCTCGCAAGTGTGACGGCCGGATAGCAAGCCTCATTGCCATCGATCGTTGCGGTCGTGCCTGCCCAGGCTTCGATCAATCTTTGTTTCGTGGGACCCGGCAGGGTAGCCGAGAGGATGATGACATCCGACCCGATGGCCCTCAGCCACTGGACCAGCCTGCAGAGCAGCGTCAACATGTAGGTATCGTAGGCGTGGACTTCATCGAAGACGATGGTCTTGTCCGCGAGACCGAGAAGGCGAAGGAAGAAGAACCGCGACTGCAGTACGGCCAGGAGCGTTTGATCGATGGTACCGATACCGTAGGGAGCGAGAAGGGCCCGCTTCTTGGGCAGGAACCAGCTTGCCGTGGCTACGACGGCACCCTCCGACGACATATCCGGGCGTTCGTCGTCCTCCATGATGGCTTCCATCCGACCGAGCAGGGAGATGCGCCGAACCAGGTCTTCCTGCCGAGGATCGAGATTGCTGTGCCCATGGACGAGCAGCGCATTGACGAATGAGCCCGCTCGGTGACCGCGTGACAAGGCCTGCTCGAAACGAGTGAACAACCCGTTGCTCGTAGCCTGCGTCGGCATCGCGAGGTAGATTCCCCGTCCCTTCCTTTTTGACTGTCGCGTCAGTGCCAGGTAAAGGGCAGCCTCGGTCTTTCCACCACCTGTCGGTGCTTCGATGATGGTCAACAGTTGATCATCGGCTGCATGTCCATTCGTCAGGTCGATGACGGACCGCTGGAAAGGATTCGGAATGAATGGCCGTCCTTCCGGGTCTACGAAGATGTCCCCGAAGTCACGAGAGACGATGTCAGCCACACGGTCGATGTACAACCGCTCGATGAGGGAAGCGGCATGCTCGCGTGCGACAGGCAGATAGGCGTGAAGGTCCTCACCATCGTAGAGCGGAAACCTGTCATCGCCATCGTCGATGGATGCCAACCAGTCGGCGTAGGTGACGAGGCCGATGAAGAGATACGTCCATGGCTGCCATTCCTTCGTCTCCGTTCCGCCCGGGATGTATGGATCGAGGATGTCGACGATACAATCGATGAGGTCGAGCTGAGCCTTGCCCCATGAGTCCGGCCCTCCATGCCTGTCTTCCGTTCTATCTCTGGACGATGACAAGGTCACGGCCTTCGAATGATGCAGGCCGAGCAGGAATGCGAGGTTCTCGAAGATCGGTCCACTACGTGGAGATCGTCTGGATTCCCAGTGTCTCAACAAGGCATACGTGGCATGGGCATGATGGACACGTATGGCATCCCTGCTTTTTGTGAGCAGTTTCTTCGGAAACGTGAGTCCTGCAGTCTGAAGCCTGTCACGCGATGGAACGTGCAGGTGCTGAAAGGAAGGAATTGCCTTGCCGATATCGTGCATTCCCGCCATGAAGCAAAGAAATGATCTTGCCTGATCCTCCGAACACCCGATACCGTGCGCGATATCGTGCCTGAGAGAGGGAGGTAGCACACGATCCCACAGGACTTCGGCGACGACTGCGACGTCGATCAGATGCGACCAAAGCGGACGTATCCATTCCGAATCAGGGTTCTTCCTGTCGGTCTTGGCCCAGAACAGAAGATGTACTGGAGTTGTCATCATGGACGATCTGCAACGTGAATCGATGATATTCCGAACGGAGTTCGGGTAGATGATGATGAGTGACAGGACTCGTCGCCGACACATACGATCGGGATGGACCATCGCATAACCCGAAGGTACCTCAGTGCATGGTCTTCGTCGTAATGACGGCCTTCGTTCCGCACATGGCTTCGAGTCCTTTGCGGACGTCCCAGTACCATTCCCAGTCGCTGTGGGCCGAATCGTCGTAGTAGAACTCGGACGTGGAGGACGTCGCCCCGAATGCGGTCTGACCACGGTTCACGGTCCGGGCGGTGGCTACGATGTACATCGGCTTCGCTCCGACGGGCATACCGGTAATGCCTGGCGTCTCGGGCTTCCCTTCCACGTCGGAACGTATCGATACCTGCCAGACACGTTTGGAAGTCGTACCCGTCCATACGTCGTGCTGCTCGGCCGACTCGGCCTGTACGAGACCGATGATGGTATCGGCCAGCGTAACGGTGAAGCCCGACTGCACGAACAACGACGTCGCCGACCGCAGCACGTCTGCCTTGCTCCGATCAGGACAACCGATATTGTGTTGTTTGACCTTCGTCGTCATGCATCCGGAGAGGATGGTGAGCACTACAATACCGATGGACGGCAGGTACGAGGAACGCATGGTATCGCCTGAATACATAGGAAACGATACGAATCTCGTCGGATACGCGACGTATTATGTCGCGGTCTGTCACCAGGATTCTACTTCGGCGATCTTTTTCTTGCAGAGCTCGATCAGGGCAGCCGGCGCCACCACACGTATACTATCTGCCCAGCCGAGTATCCATGACAACAGCTCCGGAGACAACGGAACGGACATCGTCAACGTTCCATGTCCATCATCATGCTCGGTGAACTGCTGTGTGGGATGCCATTCCCTGTTCCGGAAGAAGCGGACCGCCTCCGGTTTGATGGAAAGAACGATAGTTTCCACATCTCCGCTGTAGACACCGAATCTGCTTTTAACATAGGAAAGCTCATGGAATTCATGTAACGGATCCGAGACATCGTTCGCGCGCTCGACGCAGACGATAGCGTCGACCGCGAGTGTGATGTACGTCCGATATCGGGGATGCCATGCCGCGACGTACAGCCTTCCCGCATGATTGAGCAATCGACAGAACGAGACCACGAAGGTATGACCTTCGGGATGGGCTGCGGACCGATACGTGACTCTATCCCAATGTGGATCGATGATGGCGTCGACGATCTGCGTCATCGTTCGGTCATCGATGGCATTCATGTATCTACCCGGCGAAACCTCGGTAGTGATATCGGATCTCAGGAACAGTTCACCGGGAACGAGGGCATTCAGTTTTGAACGCAACGACGTAAGATCGCGCTCGATACGCGTATGCTTCATCGCCGACAGAACTCCCTTCAGGGAATAGAGTGCCAGAAGTTCGTATCTGTCGATGGAGGTGGAGACGAGAGACTGATAGTATCTCGGTATTCCGTATCGGGGCGTCTTGCCGTCCTCGTATACATCGAGTGGGATGCCGGCATCTTCCATCGCACGGAGATCCCGCTGAAGCTGGCGTTTGGTGACGGATACTTCGTCGTGCTGGCTATCGAGGCGTTGTATCAGTTCCGTCGTGCTCAGCCGTTCACCATTGCTGAGCATGACGAGGATGCGTATGACGCGGCGTACTTGTGCCGACATGATCGTTCGATGGAATGTATGGACGGACGCGATTATCCGCCCAATCTACGACATGGCCGGAGGACCGGTCCGTCATCCCTTCCCTACCTCGCCCCCGCCTGCTCCAGCAGCGACACCACGAGCTTGCGCTTGTTCTCCTTCGCATACGTCAACGCGGTCTTGAGCGAGAAGTCCACGGCATTGACGTCGGGCTTGTACTTGAGCATGAGGCCGATCATGCCGTCCTCGCCGAGAAACGACAGGAGCATGAGGGGCGTGCGACCCTTGGGGTCGCGGACGTCGACGTTCGCCCCGCCCCTGAGCAGTTCCATCATGATATGAAGATGCCGTTCGCCGCAGGCGACGAGCAGAGCCGTATTGCCGTTGACGTCCCGAAGTTCGGTGTTGGCACGGGCTTCGAGGAGGGTGGTGACGAGGGCGGTGACGCCCTGCTTGCTGGCCACGATGAGGGCAGTCCTTCCCTTGTGGTCCTGCAGATCGAGGTTGGCCTTGTGTGCGATGAGAACGTCGAGCGCACGTTCACGCGAGTTGAAGGCCGCACCCATGAGGGCCGTCATGCCGCTTCCGGATTGGGCGTCGATGTCGGCGCCCTTGTCCAGAAGCAGCTCGACCATGGCGGAGTCTCCCGCGACGGCGGCGATCATGAGCGGCGTGAGCCCTTCCGCGTCACGCTGGTTGACGTCGGTGGATTTCTTGCCGAGCAGCTTCTGGACGGTCTTGACGTTGCCCGCCCGTACCGCCTCGACGAGTGGCTGCGCTGTAACGACGGACGGGCCGGCTGTCGCGAGCAGGCCCGTCACGATGAGTGTCGAAAGGAGAAATTTCACGGCACCGACCTTTACTTAGAATCCCTGCTTCTGGATGAAGATACCCTTGTCGACCTTGACGAAAAAGTCCTGGTAGAACTTCGGGTCCTCGATCACGGATACCTCGACGGGCTGGCCGGTGTTATCCAGGATCTTTGCCTGGAAATTGGCCCGCACCTTGGACCGCCTGCCGAGTTCGCTGATGTTGACGCTGACTTCGACGACCTTGAACTTGTTATAGCGTACGTCCTGCGTGCGGTTGGTGCGCGTCTTGTACGACGAACCACGGAAGACGGAGGAGAAGACCTCGCCCCAGTAGTCGTCACTGGCCGTCGACGTTCGACCCTGGGCGATATCCACCTCCTTGGTCGCGGTCAGCAGGCCCAGGTCCACGACGGCGTTCTTGACGACGAAGCCGTCATCCTGCAGCACGTTGAGTACGGCCTTCATGATGAGCTTGACGTCGTTGGTGTCGTACTCGCGCGTCTGGAATTCACGGATCTGCAATTGGGTCTTGGGTGGCTGCGTCTGCGGCGCACGATTCACGATCGTACAACCGGCGACCACGATACCCAGCAGAGCTCCGACGAGAAGGATTCGCATCGATGTCGTCCTTGCTTAGAATTTGCTTTGATGGTACGTGAAGCTGTCGACCTTGCCGCTGGCATCGTACTTGATCACGACGGTGAGCGTACGCTGCGTGGTGCTGGCGGCACCCTGCTGGCTCGACGAATTGAAGAGGATGAGGAAGAGGTTGTTCTGGCTCTGCGAATACGATGCCTCGGTGGCGATCTTGTCGTAGACCCAGGTCTCGCGCTCCTTCTCGTCCTTCGTCACGATGTTGGGCGAGCCCAGCGCTTCGGCGACTTCCGCGCCGCTCATGCCCTTGCGGATCTCGCGCTGGACGATGCCGACCGTCATGTTGCGTTCCTGCGTGGAACGGAGGTCCTGCTGATGATCGGACGCCGTACGGCAGCCGACGAGCGTCGTGACGGCCAGCGTGGCCACGATGGCCAGCGATCGGGAAATGTTCATGGTTGGAATCCGGTGATTGGGAGTGATGATCAGAATTGAACGGCGATGCCGACGTTGAACATGACCATGTCGGTGGACGACACGGGAGCCGACTTGAAGGTATAGCTGTTCGAGCTGCTGAGTTCGAAATTGGAGAGGGTGGCGCCGCCACCCTTGAGATAGCGCATGCGCACGTCGAACAGGATACGGTTCAGTTGCGAGGGCAGAGTGATGACGTCGGCGATCTTGGCCGAGATACCCACACCCACGCCGTAGGTGAATGACACGTCGGAACGGTTTTCGGATTGACGGCGGTTCACGTCGAAGCGGGTCTGCGTGATCTCGTAGTTGGAGAGGAAGAGGTTCATGCCGACGATCCCTTCCACGTAGGGAAACACCCACGTGGCGATGTCGGGCTGGAGCCGTGCGGATACGTTCAATGGAATGATCGACGTTTGGGTCTCGAATTTGAGTGTATCCCAGAACAGTCCGCTCGGGAATCGCTGCGACCGGGAGTTCATGCCCATGAAGAGCACGCCACCTTCGAGCGTGACGGCCACGGGCACGGGGTCGAAGTAATATCCGACGTTAAGATCGAAGCCATAGCCTACCTGCGGTGCACCGATCGATGCCAGGGAGTCGCGGAAGGCTCCCTGCGGATTGCCCACCTGGAACCTGATACCGGCGAACCAGTTGAGGGGTTCGGCCTTGAGACGCTCGATCATCAGCTCTTCCTCGTTGATGACGCGCGGCGGCAGCGAACCGCCCGTGCCGCCGCCGGCGACGGCCTCCTGGGCATGGATGGATGGAGCGATGGCCGCGAGGGCCAGGGCGAAGACGACGGTCGTACGTTTGATGATGTTCATGGTCGTTGTCGATGATCCGATGTTCGTAGTACGGTGCGATGTACGTGCAACGGTTCCTCCTGTTGCAGTGCGGGACAAAGATACGATGCCACGAACGGTGGCGTCTTCAATGTAAAACGTTGATTGTAAAGGGAATTTGACTCGGATAGGCCTCCCCTCTCCCGTTAGCTTCGCATCGAATTCCGGGGGGAATCCATCATGAGAACACGTCGACAGATCCTTCAGACATTGGCCCTGGGCGGCCTCGCCTCACTGGCTGCACCGCATGCGCTGTGCGCCGAACCATGCGGACCCAGTGTAGCTCCGACCATCCGGACCAGGCGTCCGGACCTTCATTCCGTCGATGATGCCGGCGTATGGCTGTGCTGGATCGGTCATTCCACGGTGCTGATGAACGTCTTCGGCACGTGGATCCTGACGGATCCGGTGATGTTCGATCATTACGGATTGAACATCCTGGGGCTGTCCATCGGCCCTCGTCGTATGAACGAACCGGCTCTTCCACTGGAAGAGCTGCCACGGCCGGACCTGCTCTTGTTATCCCACGCCCACATGGACCACATGGATCGCCGTACGCTGACCGCCCTGTCCGAACGGTATCCGGGCGAGATCGACGTGATCACGGCGGCGAGGACGAGCGACGTGGTCGACGATCTGCCCTGGCGCTCGCTGAACGAGATGGATTGGGGGGATCGCGTCACGACGAACGGCATCACCCTGCGCTGTCTGCAGGTGAAGCACAACGGATGGCGCTGGCCGGGCGAAGCCTGCCGTGCCAACGGCCAGCCTCGTACGGGCCGCAGCTACAACGGATACTACATCGAGCGCAATGGTGTGGGCATCGTCTTCGGCGGGGATACGGCATACACGACGTCGTTCAAGGACGTGCCGGGTAACGTGGACGTGGCCATCATGCCGATCGGTGCCTACGATCCCTACCCTGAAACGCATTGCACGCCGGAAGAATCGCTTGCGATGGCAGAGATGATGAAGGCCAGGTTCTTCGTGCCGATCCATCACAGTACGTTCAAGCAAAGCGAGGAACCGATGACCGAGCCCGTCAGCCGCCTTCTCTCGGCGATGAAGAAGGGCTCGAGTTCACAGCTCGCCCTGCATTCCGTAGGAGAAACCATCGGCTTCGATCTGGGCTGAACACGTCAGGGTATGACGATCCAGCCATTGTTCCGCAGGGTCCTGTCGATGACGTCATGGATGCGCTGCAACGATGGCGTGCGCACGCCGCCGAAATCCATGGATCGTCCGCCGATGACGATGCTGCAGATGCCATGATCGGGCTTGTCGATGGTGGTCGCATCGTGCATGACCTTGTCGATCGCTTCTCCAAGCGCCGCACGCTCCGCGTCCTCCAGCCTCACATACAGCACGGGATCGTGTGTTCGTCTACGGTCGTTCCATAGACGTACCCATCCCGCCGTATCGATCGATACGGCGAACGACCGGCGTTCCGCATACGGATCGAAGCAGGACAGAAGAACGAGGTCGTCGTCGACCTTCCTTCCGTCGCCCGCAAGGCTACGCTCCCCGTCATTCCGGACGGTGTCCGTGAGCTCGATGCCAGGGGGAGGGCCTCCCTCCGGTGTGATGCGCAGCGAGGCGATGCCCCAGGCCTCGTTGTCGGTGGTGGGGCGTACGTCCTTGAGGACGCCGATGAAATCGATGATGGCGGAATCTCTGTCGTGCGGTACGACGAAGCGCAGACGGTAGCCGGCATCGAGTGGGCCGTCGTAGACATTGGCCTCGGTGAAGCGGAATCCCGTCACGTTGGTGTCGGCAGCTCCGGACCAGCGTGGATTCGCTGCCCTGCCCACCCCGCGGGGATAGCTCTGTGCCCATGTGGTGTTGCTGAAGGTCGAATGGAGAAGCGTATCGCGTCCGTCGACGACGATGGACAGGCGATCTCCATCCGCATTGCCATCCCACGACCCGAGAATATAGACGAGAGCTTCGACGACGAGACGGCCGTGTGGAGGAAGACTGTCGAGGGTGATGCGTACATGCTGATTGCCGAACGGTCCGGCATAGCGTTTCCTGCTTCCCGATATTGCGAGGAACTTGCGGAATGCCGTCGGCGTCGGGACGTTCGTGGACCACCTGGCCTTCGACGTGGTGAAGGCCATGGATCCCGCCTTGAAATGATACCACACCGAATCCGTCAGGGCCGACGACTCATGCATCGGAAAGAGTGCGACGAGGATCAGACCCAGTACGTAACGTGCGACGACGGAGTCGTATGTTCGAACGTTGTTCACGGACGAAAACTACGATGGATTCCCTTTTCGATGATGCGCCTGCGGCCGCCCCACAGCGTCCTTCACGCAATGCTCCACTCGCCGAACGTGCCCGGCCGCACGATATCGATGCCGTCGCCGGGCAACATCACCTCCTCGGTGAGGGCGGACCGTTACGGATATTCGCCGAGCGCGGAGAGCTGCCTTCCATCATCCTGTGGGGTCCTCCGGGAACGGGCAAGACGACCCTCGCTCACGCTCTCGCGACATCGGTCGGTATGGCCATGGAACGTCTGTCGGCCGTGGAAGCCGGCGTGAAGGAACTCCGCGAAGTGCTGCAGCGTGCCGAGCGTCAGCGAGGTAAGGGCCGTCGTTTCCTTCTCTTCATCGACGAAATCCATCGCTTCAACAAGGCACAGCAGGATGCGCTCCTGCATGCCGTCGAGCGCGGGTTGATCACGTTGATCGGCGCCACGACGGAGAATCCTTCCTTCGAAATCAATGCGGCTCTTCTCAGCCGCTGCCAGGTCTATCGTCTGCATTCCCTCACCGATGGAGACCTCCGTCGTATCGTCGATCACGCCCTGTCGGGCGACGAGGCGATGCAGGACCTCAACGTCGTGATCGATGATTGGAATGCCCTGCTGACCGTTGCCGGTGGCGATGCCCGCACTGCCCTCAATGCCGTGGAAACGGCTGCCCTCCTGGCGATGCCCGACGCCGATGGTGTGCGGCATATCACGCACGACGTTCTCCAGCAGGCCGTGCAACGAAAGATCGTCCAGTACGACAAGCACGGCGAATCGCACTACGACACGATCTCCGCCTTCATCAAGTCGATGCGCGGTTCCGATCCGGATGCCGCTCTTCTTTGGCTCGCCAAGATGGTCGAGGCGGGAGAGGATCCCCTCTTCATCGCACGCCGGATGATCATCTTCGCCAGTGAGGACATCGGCAACGCCGATCCCCACGCGCTGGGCCTCGCCCTTGCCGTCTTCCAGTCCGTGGAGCGTATCGGCATGCCCGAAGGCCGTATACCGCTGGCCCAGGGTGTGACCTATCTGGCGTCGGCACCGAAGTCCAATGCTTCGTACAAGGCGATCGACCGTGCGCTGGAAGCCGTGGCTGAAGGGGCCGACCTCACGGTTCCGCTCCACCTGCGCAATGCGCCCACGAAGCTGATGAAGCAGGAAGGATATGGCCGGGATTATCGGTATCCGCACGATTCACCTGGCCATTTCATACGCGAAACCTACGTACCCGAGGGCAGTACCGCTCCCGCATTCTATCGCCCGGATGGTCAGGGTCAGGAACGCTCCATCCTGGAACGCCTCAAGACCTGGTGGCCGGAACGCTTTCACGGGGGCGAATGATCGGGCGAAAAAAAATCGGCGCGGAGGTGGGACATTTTTCCCCGGGTCGTGTCCTTGCTCTTGTATGACCGATCCTACGACATATCAGGACCGTGAGCTGGTGGCGATGATACATGCCGGCCAGACCGATGCCGAGAAGGCTTTCCGGGTTCTCTACAACCGGTACGTCAAACGGCTCTACCTGTATTGTCTCAAGATCATGGGCAGCCAGGCGACGGCCCGGGACATCGTGCAGGACGTATTCCTGAAGTTCCTGATCAAGGTCCGCGAAGGCGAGATCATCGAGTCCACTCCGGCCTATCTGATGACCATCGCACGCAACCTCTGCCTCAACCAACGGCGTAATGGACGTATCGAGTACATGGATCTCGAGGACATCATGCCGGCCACCGAAGATCATCCGTACGAGACGAAGGATATCCATGCCCACCTGCAGACGGCAATGGCCGCCTTGCCCACGGCATATCGCGAAACGCTGATCCTTCAGATCTACGGTGGTCTGAGCTATGCCGAAATCTGCGAAGTGACGGGTGAGACGCTGCCGGTGGTACGGCACAGGATCTCCCGCGCGAAACAGAAGCTGCGTACCCTGCTGCTACCGATTCTCGAACACTGACCGACCATACGGGGAGGGATGCCTGTATGAAACCCAATGACGATATGAACCACGAACTCATCGACCGCTGGCTCGACGGCACGGCGACGACCGAAGAAGCGGATCAGTTGTTCGCTACGGCGGCCAACGATTCCTCCGTACGGTCGGAGATGCAGGCAGCCGTCGCCATGCGCAACACGGTCGATCGTGAGATCGCCGCGACGATGGTGCCAGAAGACATGTATGCGTCCATCGTCACGAAGGCCCAGACGGCCGGAGCGCTGCCTCCTGCTGCATCCGTACTGTCGGGCTCCGCACTGACCGTGATCGGTACGGCCGTCTCCGTTCTGGCTGGCGCCGCCGCCATCGCCATCATCGGATGGAATGCCTACAAGCCGATGATCGCCGATACGGCCGCTGCGAGCGGTAACATCGACGCTTCCGGTTCCGTCGTTGCACAGCCGGTAATCACGCCGGGTTCGACGATAGAACGGCCACGGGCGTTGCCTGCCGTATCGCCCGAGGGCCGGAACGATGGCCAGGCCGCCACGGATGGTCCGACCGGAACGATGACGGTATCGCCATCGGATGCGAAGGATATGGACGAGGTCTTGAACAGGACGTCGACGCCGGCCCAGACGCATGACGGAACGATCGGTACGATACGGAACCGGCATCGTCAGGATGCCGCTGCAATGGACGGTTCGATGCCCTTGAGTCTCCGTAACGATCGCGATGACCGTCGCCGTCAGGACGACATGCCGCCTTCGGCGGAATCGCTTCGGCCCCCCGTCGAGCCCGTGACGTCCATCACGATGGCCACTCCGGTGGCGATCGGCCATCAGTCCGCCGCCACCCGGCCTTCATCGGAGACGACGACGGCCACGCCGTCGACCCTTGACGTACCCGACATGTCGTATCCCTCGCAACGGATAATGGAAGTACGTGTGATCCAGCAGCCCCTCTCCGGCGCGAGCGGAACGAACGGCGACATCTGGAACCTGGGAGTCGAGCTCGATCTGAAGCTGTCCGATATCCATGCCATCGGCGCCGGTATCCACCGTTCGGCTTTCAGCTATACGATGATGAACGCGGACGGCACACTGTCGCAGCAGACGTCCATGACGTGGGCGGACCTGCACTGGCGTACGATGCCGATGATCGATCTCGGAATGGACATCAGGCCGTTCCTGCAACTGGCCGTCGGTGGATCGTCGCGCGGCGGCATCGTGGAACCGGCAGTCGGCCTGCAGAAATCGTTCGGCCCCCTGAACGTATCGGCCGGCGCAGACCTCATGACCTTCGTCTATCAGAATCACGGGCGATGGAGTGCGATGGTGCGTCCCTCGCTACGCCTTGGGCTCGGACTTCGCTGGTAGGACTGACTTCGAATGACCGATCATACTTCAATGAACATCTCCAACAGGAGTACTGCGATGAAACGTGCCATCACACTCTGGGTGAGCGTCGCTATAGCAGGTATCACGCTCATGGCCTGCGATCACTTCATTCCGTTCCCCGGCGATCCGGTCGATCCGGGACATCCCGATACGACGGATACCGGCAATCCCCGGGATACGACGAATCACGGCCCGCGTGATCCCTGGGATACGACGAATCATGGTCCTCGTGATCCCTGGGATACGA
>MKVH01000004.1 GCA_001899175.1 Candidatus Kapaibacterium thiocyanatum
CGCGGATCATCACGCGTGCAGCAGGAGGAACGAAGGAGATCGTCTTCACGGATCATCTTGGCAGTACGGTGCAGGTACGTCGCGGCACGCCGGAGTATGGTGCGGATCAGCGAGCGTACACGGCCTTCGGCGAGGATGTGAATCTTCCGAACGAAGCGCTGATGGGCCGTACGGGCTACATCGGCCGTGAGACGGACAACGAGAGTGATCTCGGCTTCTATGGCGTCAGGCAGTACGATGCGGGGTATGGCAGGTTCCTGTCTGTGGATCCGCTGTGGGCGAAGTACACCGCTCTGACGCCCTATCAGTATGCTGGGAACAATCCGATCACAAGTTATGATAACAATGGGCGACAGATTGAGCATAGCAAGAGTATGTCAGATGAAGAGAAGACTCTTGTCGTCGCGGTTACCGAGGAGTTGAGAAAGACACCGACTGGTGCTTCATTGCTTCGACATGCCGAGGGTATGGAACAGACAGTCGTTGTTGACATGCACAATAGCAGAGTTCTTGGCCAAAGTGGCCAGGCTTATGCTGAACAAGAAATATTCGAGAGAAGAAATGCTACAGAAAAGCAAATTAAGGATCCTGAGACAGGGGAACAGAAGAAGGTGGTGAAGAAAGAGTACCGAGGTGGGACAATTTCATTGCCTAACTCAGCGGACATGTCCGCGTTAGTCGAACTCTATGGCCATGAACTGAAGCATCAGGTTGAAGCTCAGACGAACCCGACCCAATGGTACTATAACCAGGAAAAAGACGAAAAGGACGAAAAGTCTTGCAATCATTACGGCAGTGAGTGTTATAATGAAAAGGGTCCTTATGATACTCAAAAGCAGATTCAGAAGGAGTATAAGGAAGTAAAAGCCAAGGATGAAGAAAGGAAGAGTAAGTAATGAGAACAGTTTGCACGTCCACAATAGCTATCGTTGCCATGCTTTGGGGTTGTGGAGTTCATGCACAGAAATCGCGCACTTTTCATGATCCGCTAATAGTGCGAGATAGCAATGTTCTGGATGTTTTATCGGCAAGAACTGCCTTGATACTTCACAGTGGAAAAACTTGCCTTTATGACATTAGAGGAAAGTACATTGTTGAAGAGGGGTACGAATCCGTTGAACATAGCGATGGATATGTCATGACACAGTCATTACATGGGAAAAAGAAAAGGTATAGACTTTATGATCAAAATTTAGAACCTATCCGTGAGTGGACAGCGACTTCGTCTAGGATACTAGCGGATGGGTATGTAAGTGTCGAACGTGAGGGGCGATGGGATCTTGTCGCTCCAAATGGAAAAGTCGCATATAGATCTCATCGATCTATCTTCTTTGCGCAATTGCCTTTTCTAGTCCTTGATAGTGCTAGTGTGCTATTTGATACTCGATTAGATAAGAGTGTGGTTGATAGTGTCGAAATGCTATTCCGATGGGGCAAAGGGGCAATTATTGAGGCAGCTACTAGTCAAGGGGCTCAATATACTTGGCTCGATTTCACTTCGGAGAGAAGAGTTGATCTCGGTAACGAAATATTGTCATCAACAGCAAGTTACATCGTCTTTCGTGATTCGAATAAAACTAAAATCGTTTATGATACTAATATGAATGTACGTTGCAGATCGGATAAATATATCCTAGAGTGTAGTGATATTATTCGGGTTGAATACTCGCAAAGTGCTCGTACATGGTGTTTTATCGATTTAGTAGGGAGCGATACTCGTTGTGGGTATGATGGGGTCCAACCAGATGGTAGTGGATGCTATATTGTGAGCAAGGATCGAAAATGGGGTCTACTTCGATATGACGGAAAAGTCATTATCCCAATCACACACCCGATCCTTCCTGATAAGAGTCGGAATTCGCACGTAAGTGTTACTACGTTGCCAAGTTACCGTGGGGACAACGTTATTAAGTTCTATACTAGTGATTGGAAGGTAAGCTATTACTACTATGACATCAACGGGTATTCTAGGTTGTTTCCTGACTAGGGTAGTGTTCCAGGGTAGTGTTCCAATATGTAGATGACGAAGCCGAATCGTTGGGATGCCGCTTGAAC
>MKVH01000005.1 GCA_001899175.1 Candidatus Kapaibacterium thiocyanatum
GTGCGGATCAGCGAGCGTACACGGCCTTCGGCGAGGACGTGAATCTTCCGAACGAAGCGCTGATGGGTCGTACGGGCTACATCGGCCGTGAGACGGACAACGAGAGCGCGTTGGGCTTCTATGGCGTACGGCAGTACGATGCAGGGTATGGACGATTTCTGTCCGTGGATCCGCTGTGGGCGTTGTATCCGACTCTGACGCCCTTCCACTATTCGATGAGCAACCCCGTCACGCAACTGGACGGTGGTGGCAAGTGGGTGCAGGCGGCGGATATTGCCTCCCGTGAAACTATTCGTAGTTCGGTCCCTTCAAGATTCAGAGATGCGGTGCAGTTCGATGACAACGGAAGGGTAGATGCCAGTCTGCTAAAGGCTGCAGCCCAAGGCCAAGATGTCAACTCCAATATTGCTGTACTTGCTCGGTTAGCAGAAAACAAGCAAGGGATTCTTGTACATACAGGAGCCGACTATGAATACAATGATGAGAATGGCGTCGCAAAATCTGGAGCCTTGGCAAGTTATCCTGAAGGTGAAAGTGGACCATTCTTGGACTCCGACAATACGCTGAAGGGTGGTATCACTATCGTTCCCATACTCGAAGGTGGGCCACCTGCAGGTATCCCAGATCAAGGAAAGCGGTTTTCAAAGGATGAGAATATTCATGTATATGTAAGTCCGACCGCAGACAGGATATCATCAACCGTTACTAAAGGTTCTATCGGTGCCCATGAGATGTTTTCACATGCTGTAATGTATATTCAAACCAAACTTAAAGTTCCTGGTGTCTTTGGTTGGTGGCATGGGGCACCACAGGTTGACAAACGGGCCGAGGATGCA
This sequence comes from Candidatus Kapaibacterium thiocyanatum, assembly GCA_001899175.1. Lineage (NCBI taxonomy): Bacteria > Pseudomonadati > Bacteroidota > Eximiradiia > Eximiradiales > Kapaibacteriaceae (SeqCode) > Kapaibacterium (SeqCode) > Kapaibacterium thiocyanatum (SeqCode). The sequence continues at coordinate 837 of MKVH01000005.1, forward strand.
GAGAAGGACGCAAAACAACAACAGCAGAAAGGATCTAAGTAATGAGAGCATCTATTCCGTTGACTATTTTGGCAACAGTGTGCATCTCATGTACACAACAGTCAGGAAATGCTCCAAGATTGGAGCGAACAGTAGAATCAATGATTCTGGATTCAGTCTATATCAAGTCTGAGACGTCTAAGAGTAACGGGCGTTTAATCTGTAACATCGTGTTATGGAATGATGGAAATAGCCCTGTATTCGTACGTGGTGACTACTATTATGTAGAATTCTTTGGAGACGAAAGAGGCGTAACACTTCCTGCTAGAGAGTGGAGCGGGAATGTGATCTCGCGAATACATCCCTCTAAGTATGGTTCATTAGGACAAAATCAAGTCGGACCATTAGTGCCACGTAAGGCACTTTTTCTAAGGGTTAGTCCTCATGGTCGAACTGTACTGACAGTTACACTAGGTCTTCCAAAGAGCTTAGCACATAAGGATTTGAGTGGCGATAGTATATCAATATCAATTCCATACTGGAAGAGCATCCAACCATTGGAGCAGTTTACTAACATACATCCTACTGTTGATTCCTTTAAGGTTTCCGACGCAAATCTTGAGAAGGTGGATATGAAAAACTATTTCTCATATACTTTACAGGGTGATTCCATTGCCTTGAACCTCGATAATATTAGCACGATGAATTCATTGATAGTTAATCGCTTGCACACGTGGAGTAGTATCGTGCGGTAGGGTAGGGTTCCAAAATGTGGATGTCGAAACCGAATCATTGGGATGCCGCTTGAATACTGTCGGTAGTGTTCGAATATGTTGATGGCGAAGCCGAATCGTTGGGATGCCGCTTGGATACTGTTCCGTAGCCTTTGTCACCGTCACCTGAATGGGTAGCGTTCCAATATGTTGATGATGTCGTCGAACGGCTGAAAAATGACTTGCTAGCAGGATTCTTGCTCGCGTTCGTTGTCATGATATAAACGATCATTCCCTTCGGTAACGAAGAAACAAACCGTTCTTTGGCATATCGCCGTGCGAGATCCGGACCTCGTGTTCCAATGTGTGGATGGATCTTTTCCAGCGCGCGAACTGGCTGACGGGTTCGACGCGGACGACGGGTCTGGCCCGCACGGATGCCAACACGTACACGGAGAACGGCGGTATCGCCACCCGTACGCGGTCGGAAGACCTGCTCGTCAACACCACGCCCTTCGGTCGTCAGACCTACGAGACGTGGAGCTATG
>MKVH01000006.1:0-1963 GCA_001899175.1 Candidatus Kapaibacterium thiocyanatum
AGGTAGCGATAGTTCAGGGCGCCGTCCCGGTTGTACGTCTGGTCGTCCGTCAGGATCTCGCCGTTGACGCGAGAATTCCATCCACATATTGGAACACGAGGTTCAGGTGTCGCACGGTAGTATGCCAAAGAACGGTTCGTTTCCCTTTCGTTAAGGGAAACGATGCTTCAATCAACGACAATGAAGGCAAGAGAGAATCCTGCTATCAAGCCATTCTCCGGCTATTCGATGGCGGCATCCACATATTGGAACACTACCTTGGAACGCTACCCTACCGAACACTACCACATATTGGAACGCTACCCTACCCTATCATATTACCCTATCCTTGTCCTTCAACCATCATTCTAAGCAACTCAAAGGCGCTTCGTTCTTTCTCTTCGTATTCCGAAAAGTTCTCAATGAAGTTCTCTTCAAAGAATAGAGGTGGTCGTAGCACTATATCGCCATTGTCGCGAACCCTTAGCTCATAGTCCAAAGACTTACTACTGTCGACAATGGTAAGCAGCTCAAATGGTATCTCTATCAAATGCCGACCGTCATATATATATGCATACATACAGTATATGGAGATGCGAATCCCAAATACTAAGTACTCATCTCCAATCTTGAGATAGTTGCTCATATCATGGTTAATGATATGAGTGCGATCTTGCAGTCGTTCGTCCATTTTGTCAATGGAGGTATCCTTAACTCGCACCTTCATTTTGGGTACTCCTCTGTCAAAACTTTGTTTTGAATTCAACTCGCTGCCCTGTCGATAGATTCTCATACCAATGAGTTTCGAAACGGACACCACCCTTCGCTTTAAACGAGCTGGAGCCCATTTTCACCCAATGGTTAGCATCACCACCATACGTACTAGCTAAACGCGTCGCATCACGTAGATCAACAGCTTCAATAATGATCCTGCCGGGTTCAAGCATCTGGACCTCACTTGCAAGCTGCTTACTAAGCTTCAGCCCGTTCGTCGCAAGATGCGCCTCACCTTTGGCAGCATATTTGAGACTCTTCAATCCATCCAATCCTGGAATGACAGCCAGCAGTGTCAGACCACCCATCTTGAACTCGCCTTCAACAAGATACAGAAGACCGTTCACGGCATCGGCAATCACACCGACGACGCCCGGAATGAAGCCTACGAGGTCCAACCCCAGGTGAACCAGCTCCATCGGATCCCATGTGCCGGGATGTTCGGCCACTCGCGTAGAATTGGCCTGGTTGACCTTGAAGAATGGGTGCTTGTATTTGTCGAACGGGGCCGGCCGATCCAGCGGGCCGAACTGTGCCATGAAGTCCTTCCGTCGCGTCCCTGATGCCTCGAGATCCAACCTGTTCCTGATACTTCTGGCCTCGTCCTCGGTAAAGCCATTGATCATCTGGAACGGCGAAACACCACTACCCGTCCAGATGTACACACCTTTCCTTCCGGGCAATGAGCCGTCTGTCGTACCGTCAGAATTGCTACCGTTTCCACCACCTGCTTTGCCACTCGGATCCATGAAGTTGATGGGATCATGGAAGGAGTACGCATAGGGCGAGTAGTCCATCTGACCGCGCCAGAGTTCATCCACACTCGTGAACGCCCCCTGCGTCTTGCTGTACTTCCGCGCGCTCATGTCCATGAGACGCTCGTGGTACAGGCCTGCATGCACCACTCCGTACTTCGGAGCCGTCTCGTAGCCCGATTCCTTGCCGAGATAGCCACGACGCTGGTCGTTCGCTACGGCTACGTCCACACCGAACGGCAGGTAGTCACGGACCTTCTGATAGGCGTTCTTCCCTACCGCATAGCGCTCCGATCCCTGGATGTCCGAACCCACGAAGCGGACTACCATGGCGCCGTTGGCATCGCGTTCCCAGACGATGTTCACGCCATCGGCACCATACGACCGATACTCGACGGGATAGAAGAAGACACGACGACCGATGCCGCCGGCATCGCAGTCCGCACGGCTGATCT
>MKVH01000006.1:2256-5647 GCA_001899175.1 Candidatus Kapaibacterium thiocyanatum
GGTAGCGATAGTTCAGGGCGCCGTCCCGGTTGTACGTCTGGTCGTCCGTCAGGATCTCGCCGTTGACGCGAGAAATCCACCCACATATTGGAACACGAGGTTCAGATGTCGCGCGGTAGTATGCCAAAGAACGGTTGGTTTCCCCTTCATCGAAGAAAACGGTCGGTCATTTCATGGCAATGAAGACGGGTGCAACCCAGTGTTCAAGCCATTTCTCGCCTGTTCGGTGGCGTCATCCACATATTGGAACACTACCACATATTGGAACACTACCACATATTGGAACACTACCCTCATCCACATACTGGAACACGACCCCTTTATCCTACCTATCCAGGCCAAGTACGCTCCTAGATAGGATTAATGCGAATACCGCTATTACAGTATTAACACAAAGTACTATCGCACAGATAGCAAAGCCTTTCCAATGGTTAATCGTGGAATACTTCTTCTCATACTTTGCAAGAATACTCTGCACCTGCTTTCTAAAGTATTTATACAAGAGTATGAAACCTAACACTCCGCAGGCACCAACTAGAATACGACCATCTACGATAGGTCGGCTACGAATGGTAAGCTGAAAGAACTGATAGAGTACTATCTCTAGTAAAGAAAAGAGCATCGCGGTATGGCCAAGTACTAACATAAATGTGAGGATAGTACCATCAAAGATCGCGTCTCCTCGTCTGAGTTGCGAAGTACGGTAAATGCAGTAGAAGAAAAGTTTATACATCGCGATATCCCGCTTCTGTTCTCACAATTAATGTATCCTGGAGTCGTGCAACAGCAATGTGCTCTCATGTGTGCTGTTGCAGAGAGCAAGTCATTCGCTGATGCAAGAATAAGGATGTGGGGCCACTGTGCTACTTCTTGTCAAAAAGTTTCTCCGTAATCGATTCTCCTGTTGCATAGATGGTAATGAGGTCGGCCAATAGGTAGCCGGCAGCAAGTACTAGTCCGACACCAGGGAGAAATGTAGATGTGAGGGCTAGAATTGTTGTGATAGCAAGATCGGCCCCATGGTGTGGCTTATATCCTTCTGAAGCGATGCTGTAGCCTGTAAACAAATAGCTAGCTATCAGCGTGCCCTTGCCAATCTTCCCAAGGAGATTGGCTCTACTCAACGACACCACTTTCTGTTCGGCCACGGCCGCTGCTGTGAAATGCTGGTTTCCGAAGAATCCATTCTTGTAGACTTTCCCGCTCGCAGCAACCCATGCTCCGGCGTCTTTTGCCATAACATCAATGTGCGAATCGGCGACGAGACCAACTACATCATTCACGTGCGCAACATCTGTAAGCCAGTCGTATGCTTTACCAAGAGGCGAAGCCACAGGTACAGGATCGGACGCAACGTATTGAGGTGCATGCGCAGGTATTGCCTGTGGTGCTGCCCTCCTCGATGCCTTGGCATCCGCCTTAGCAATAGTACGTGAGGGCTGGTCGGGCCACAATGATCTTTTGACATCCCGGTGCAACTGCGTCTCGGCCTTCATAGACCGGCTCTCATCACTGCTGTATCCATCGATCATGATGAAATTACGTGCCCATGTTGGGGTCCTATTACCGCTGTTCCCAGTCGAACCACTCGTTACACCTCCACCACTGGTGATCTCACCATACCCGCTCGGATCGAAGAAATTCACCGGATCATGGTGACTGTAGATGTAGGGTGACGTTTCGATAGCCATGCCCCACAGCACATCCACACTCGTGAACGCCCCCTGCGTCTTGCTGTACTTGCGGGCGCTCATGTCCATGAGGCGCTCGTGGTACAGGCCTGCATGCACCACGCCGTACTTCGGAGCCGTCTCGTAGTCCAACTCCTTGTTGTCGACCGCCGAGATCCATCCACATATTGGAACACGAGGTTCAAAAGGGGCGCGGTAGTATGCCAAAGAACAGTTCGCTTCTCCTTCACAAAGGGTAACAGTCGATCACTTCGCGACACTGAATGCGAGGGCAAATCCAGCTATCGAGCCATTCTTGATCTTCTCGATGGCCCTATCAACATATTGGAACACTACCCTACCATGAGAGCGACCCCTTGACCACAGCCTGTGCTAGCATTCCGAGGGTTAGTTTTTGACGGTCTTTCTTTGCTACTGGAATATGCTCACGTTTACCGAACAAAAATTTTCGCACTGGTGTAGCAAAATCCTTCTCTTCATCTGGCTCAATTGCGAAATAGGACCCAAGTCGAAAATCGGCTGGATCAAGGTCAAACTCATAGACAAAGTCCTCGATGAAGTTTTCAGCATCTCTTTCTGTTATTCCGAGGTCATCTTCAAGGCTCGTGTGTTCTGATAGGAATGACAGGTTCGGCACTGTACCGAATTCAGCACTACAAAACAGAATGACAAAGTCGATAACAAGACTTAGTGCATTGTCTTCAGTTCTCTCTTTCTTTTTTCTGCCAAGCACTCTGAACCTCATTCAAATGTAGATCATGAAATTAGGGCGGGCTTACCCACCGGGAATAACGAACCCTCTATACGGGTTCTTCTTCTGGTTCCGATCAAACTGTGTTTCTTCGTGCCAATCTACTCTGAATAGATGAAATCCTTCAATTACAAACCCACGGTAAGGATTACTCTCCATACGTGCGTCGTATTCTTGCAAGGTCGGTTCATCGGTATGCAATTGAATGTAGTCTTTAGCCAGATCATGTACCGTCATGGTTGCACCGATATATGGGATAGCCCTGCCGACCTTACCACCGAGACCTATTTTTCTCATCAGGATTGATGCCACAGAGGTTCGTGGGATCGCATCACCAACTACAAATCCTCGAAATCCGAGCGATTTGGGCAATAGTGAGAGTGCTCTTTTAGGAACTAGCGGCTGTCCTGACAACCACATTGTTGGCCCGGCAAGAAATGGAATTCTTCTATTTCTGTCAGTCTGGGCAATGTTTTCTGTTAGAGGATCACTATTCCCACCGTCAGTCTGTTTCAACAGTGCTTTCTTCGTCGTGTACTGTGGCTGCTGGACCGCCTTCGTCGCATTCCAGCCTAGCCTATTCAACATTTCCTGAGATGTGATGGCCTTACTTTCGTCACTGCTGTATGCATCCAGCATAAAGAAGTTGAACGGCCATGGGCCTTTTGCTTGCCCACCACCTGTCACACCTCCACTGCCACCTGTTCCACCGCCACCAATCGGCGTACCTGCGTACCCACTCGGATCAAAGAAATTCACCGGATCATGATGGCTGTAAGTGTAGGGTGACGTTTCGATAGCCATGCCCCACAACGCATCCACACTCGTGAAGGCCCCCTGCGTCTTGCTGTACTTCCGTGCACTCATGTCCATGAGGCGCTCGTGGTACAGGCCCGCATGCACCACACCGTACTTCGGTGCCGTCTCGTAGTCCGATTCCTTGCCGAGA
>MKVH01000007.1:0-1819 GCA_001899175.1 Candidatus Kapaibacterium thiocyanatum
CCGGAATGTTCGACAGATCCTGGATACCGCCGTTGACGATGCGGCCGCGAGGCGTGAATGGACGCTTCGCATAGTATTGGCCGGTCGTCGTCACCGGAGCATCCAGTGCCAGCGTACCGACTTCCTCGTTGTGCAGCGTCTGGAAGATATACTGGCCCGTGACAGGAACGCAGTTATTCCCTTCCTGCCTGTCGGTTGCATCGAGCATCTCCGCACAGACCTGGAGCGACCAGTTCGAAACGTCCTGGGCCGTGAAATTCTTGAAATCGAGAGTACGGATTTCGCTCGTACGCAACGGCTCATCGACGATCAGCGTATCGCGATAGACTTCCTGTCCACCCGGCGAGCGACGGATGATGGCGATGGCACGAATCTGGCCAAGAGAATTCAGACCGACGTTCTGCATCTGTGCCGATACCGGCAGGGCTACACCGCGGGGATACTTCCGGGGTGCTTCCATCGGCGAACGGATGGCACGAACGGCAACGTCGTTGTCGAAGGCGATGTTGAATTCACGCCTGTGCGTCAACGTTCCGCCCGCACTGGCATAGGTAGCATCGAGTACGTAGACACCACCCTGGATGGCCGTAAGATTCAGGATGCCGTTCGGACCTGCGGCAGGGCCAACGGCATTCGGTATTTCGAATGTATAGAGTCCATTAGATGCAGCGACGTACGACATCACGCTGCTCGCTCCCTGACGTCCCTCGTAGATGATGTTGTTGGACGGCAGAGGACCGGATATCCGGTACGTCAGGCTGACGTTCTGGCCTGCGGACTGGAAGAAGGACAGCGAAGGGCGCGGAAATTCGGGTGTCGAGCCGTCATATACGGCACCAGCCCTGAGTACGCGGCGCGGGTCGACGTCGTCCGGGAACGAATGGTCGATACCGGCCATACCGATACGAACGACGGGGCGCTGCGTGTAGCGTCCCGTATACCAGGTAACACCACTGCAATAGTCGACACCGTTCGCGACGGCCCAGCCCATCGTCAGGAATCCAGGTACGACGTTGGTGTACTCGAATTCAGGAAAGACGAAGGTCGTGGCATTACGATAGGTACAGATCTCGAAGAGGATGTGCTTGGCACCGTCCCACTGCATGGGTGCGGAGAACGGGAACTTCACCCATGTCGGTGTGTTGGCGACCGTCGGGAAATCGACGGATGAGCTCTCGAAAACGGTCGTGAAGCCGTTGTTCTCCATCGGATACGGAACGTCGGGAGCGGTGACGAACTTCACCTTGAGCGTGAATCGGCGTCCGGTATACGGTGTGATGTTCCGGAAGTTGAAGGACATCGACTCCATGAGACCCGGCATCATGCCGTATGCGGCAGCTTCCGATGCACGGATGAGTACCTGCGTACGATTCGTCCAGTAGTTGTCACTGAACGGGTTCGGATTAGCGACAGCTCGCCAGAACCGGCTACTTCCGGAACCACCGGAAATCTCGGTATAGAGCTGAGCTCTTGCATCTCTGGGACATAAGAATCCCAATAACGCAACAGCAAGAATCGCCGCTATCTGTATATGCGGACGAAGGATCGAACGGTTCATAAGTTGTTGCACCAAATACAGTGAATGAAACCGAATTCTAGCCTGATCGTTCACCCGAAACGGGTCATAGCACCTGGACAAACCGAACTGTGTCGTGTGTAGTTCGAACTACATGCATGGAATGGAGTATGGCCTCTGGTCATCGACCAGGCCGAATCGTGACAGCCCATGCACAGGCCGAACTGGATTGTAGTCGCTCGTACATTCATCGGGATCGGATTGTAGTCATCCCGAATACGCATACGAACAGTTCATGGCAAC
>MKVH01000007.1:1933-2694 GCA_001899175.1 Candidatus Kapaibacterium thiocyanatum
TGGCAACCAGGCGTTCATTCACCGGAACCGGATTGCCGCACCTCGGGCTTTGCGCCCACGTCGAATTGTAGTCGTTCGTACATTCATCGGGAATCGGATTGTAGCATTTCCCGAATGCACGTACGAACATTGATCATGGCAACCAGATGCTCATTCACCGGAGCCGGATTGCCGCACCTCGGGCCTCTTCGCCCGTATCGACATCTAGTCGTTGGACATTCATCAACGGGGGGATTGTAGATAGCCCGGATGTCCGTCCGCACCTTGCACACTATCTGGCTCATCACCAGATCGGATTGATCGTGTTGCCTGAATGTGAATTCAGGCCCGGATTGCGCCGGTCCGATTCTCCATCGGACCAAGCCGTGAGGCGGCCGGATATGCATCCGAACCGATCGTGGTCGTTCCAGTCATTGAGACCGGATTTCAGTCCAAGCCCATTCACCGAAACGTACACACACACGCGATAATGAATGCCACCCTTCGGCACTTTTTGCGTGATCACTCGGCGGATAAGATAACAATTCTTTTTATCGAAAAATACTATTGAGGATAAATATTGATAGAATACCGTTCGCACTACACGAGCTCCCCTAAACAGCAAGACGCCCGGCCCCTGTTAAAAGGAACCGGACGTCTCGCGCCAAGGTTGAGGATTATATCCTTGTATCAGATCATCGGCGAACCACGAATGGAATGGAAGCATTGCCATCGGAGGTCCTGACGATGACGGTGTAGGTACCGCTCGCGAGGGTCTCGCC